>JBILGL010000577.1:0-3124 GCA_044351075.1 Isosphaeraceae bacterium
TGCGCTGAATGCACTCTCTGGCATCACAGCGACGGTCGTCGGTACTGGTACATACACAAGCCCATGGACAATCATGGGAATTGACTCGGGTGTTTCGGTCACCGACGACAGTTCCAGCCTTCTCTACAAGGGCAATACGACTGCACTGTTCAAGGAAGTTTTTTACGAAAATACACAGCAGGTCTGGCTGAGCGGAGCCACAGGCGGAACATTTACCGTCACATTGAATTATGGAGCAAAACAGCTCGTCACAGCCGCATTGCCGTTTAATGTGACCACTCAGGCATTTGCTCAGGCCATTAACGCCATGGGCTTCCAGGCACAGGTTTATGGCTCTGGCACGGCAGCTGATCCATGGCAGTTTCTGGCCTATTACAATCCGATTACCACGGGACAGGCACTTTCATTTAACGATGCCTGGAACAGTGACAGTCTGGGGATGCTTAACGGGCAGACCTATTATGCCGTAACGTCAGAGTCTCAGTCGAATCCCGCCGAGGTGATGCTGAGCCTGGCAACCAGTGCCGCCAATGCCGTTGCCTCGCCACCGGTGCTGCTGAATATGCAGGGTTATCTTCAGCTGACGGATAATCTCTCAGGTTCCATGACCGGCCCTGCCATGGGGCTGGCCGCCGTGCCTGTTGCATCAGGCGTCATGATCTCGGCGAAACTGAAATCGAAGGATGCCCTGACAAATATGGCAAAAACGGGAGGTTACCCGCCGCTGAAGGGATTTATTAATAAACTTAAAGGGGATGATCCGTTTGATGTTTATGGATCGGTTAAAGATCCTGAGAAAGTCTATAACAATCTGCTTAAAGAAATGAAGGAAAAAGGCTATGATAAAACAAGCCAAAAAACCAAAAATAATTGGAAGAAAATTAATAAGGACTATGGAGGAGAACCGGGAACCCCGCTTGAAGCATCGCTGGGTGTGGCGGTTCTTTACATCAGCAACAATTCTCAGGTCATCATTGGCAGCCAGGCCCTGATTCAATCCACGGGTGCAGTCAAGCTGAGCTCAACATTCACAGAGCAGTTCCATGCTCAGTCAGATGCCGGGGTAGCAAGAAAAACAAAATCCCTTTCGGCTAAAGGCAACCTTGCGACAGCTCTCGCGGTGGCCGTTTCTATTGTTGATAACACATCGCAGGTGATCGTGCAGCCCAATGCTGCCATCAACGCGGCCGGGAAGGTCTCCATCAGCTCGAATATCACCTACCCCTTCGCGTGGAAGGCGACAACCATTTCGCAGCTGAAAAACTACGGCGATTTGTTGACAAAGGACCAGAAAACCTGGGCTGGCATAGGCATTGCTTCTGCCATCTTAACCCAGGCCCTGACCGGCTCGGGTGCAGGCATGGGCAATTGGCTCTTTAACAGCAGCACCAATAGCTACACGATTCAGGGAGGGGCTCACCACGAAGAATTGCTGGGCACGGCAATCAGCGGAAGTATCAACTTTGTTGACATAACCAACAATAATCTGGCCCAGATTTGCGACGGTGCGAAGATCAATCAGGGTTATAACTTTACAAACGCCACAAGTCAGGGCGTGAGTGTATCGGCCATCACATCGATGGATCAGGTTTCCGCCGCCGGTCAGATGAAATTCTTTCTGAATGCAGCCGGATTTGCAACGCTGCACCCGCTGGATGTGAGCAAGTCAGAAAATGCTCTGGGTGGGTCCGTGAATTTTCTTTCGATGGACAACTCGACTCAGGCCCTGATTGGCGGTGCTGCTCCGGAAAACGGCAACGGGACGGCCATGCCGGCCAACGGACCAACGCGGATCAACTACGGCAACTACGGCCTGAATCTCAATGCCGTGACGGACATTATGTATATCTCGCTGAGCCAGAGCGGGGGGTCGGCTACGGGATTTGGGCTGGAAGCGTCGGTGGCGGTAACGGAAATCAATAGCCAGAACACTACGGCCGCGATTCTTAGTGCGAACAATGCGCCGGTGATTCGCAATATGGCAAACACGGCTGGAAGTATTTCGATCAATGCGACTGACGATACGACGCTGACACCGAGTTCTGGTGGTCTTTTGGCGGGTAAGTCCATCAACATCGGTTTCAGCAGCTCTGAAGCTGTTTTGAACCGCAACGTCAGCGCTTTTATTGGGAATGCCGACCCGAATGCCAGCGTGCCGGCTGGAACATGGCCAGTCATTCAGTCAGCAGGCAATATCAGTATCAATTCCAATGCTACAGGAAAGATCGTTGTTTCCTCACTCGCCGGAAGTGTGATTAATAAGGGATTAGTAAATGAAGAAGGGCATGAGGTACCTGACGAACCTGGCAGTCATTTTGGTTTTGGCGTTTCAGGTGATTACAGCGAGGCCAAGATCAATGATTCTGTCATGGCAGGGATCAATGGCGGGAAACTGACGGGCGTTTCCAGCCAGAAGTCGATGAAGATTCTGGCAACCAATGAAACAAGGCTTAATCTCTCTACCGGTGCTGCTTCTCTGCAGTTTGAACGGGGCCGCGATTCCGCTGTGGGTCTGGCCGGTTCGGCATCGTATTCGGATTATACGTCAAATGCCTGGGCTGGTGTCAATAACGCAGATGTTACGGCATTTGATTTGAGCGTTTTGGCTCAGAATAATAAAACGGTTGGAACCTTTGCCGCCGGGCTGGCGGGCAGTTCTGTGGCTGGCTTTACTTTTGAGGTTGCCGGTTCAGTTGCCATTAATCATGTGACCAACGACACAGTTGCTGAAATTGTTGGCACATCAGGCAGTCAGCTTGGTTCATTAACTCTGCAGGCACTTGAGACGGATGACATCTGGGCCGCAGCCGGAACCGTTACATTCGTCACATCGTTTGGTTCCGACGCCGAAGTTGAGGAAGGCAAACTGAAGACCAAAGTCGGATTTGGATTTGGCTTTGCTCAAAATCTGCTGGATTCAACCACCCATGCGATCATCAGCGATTCAGATCTGAAGCAGACGGACGGAGGAATAAGCCTCACTGCGGAGCAGGCTTCACGCAGCTTCGTGCTTTCTGCCGGCACGGTTTTTGAAGCGGGCAAGGGAACGGGCATCACCCCCTATGGCATGGTGGCATTAAATCAGTACACCAGTGCCGATGTTCAGGCCCTGGTTGAAAATAGC
>JBILGL010000578.1:0-3119 GCA_044351075.1 Isosphaeraceae bacterium
CAGTTGACCAGGAACTTCTGATGAAGGTACAGCAGGATTTCGAAAATCGATTAATACATCTCAACCGTGTAATCAGTAAGTTACAGCAACGGGTTGAACCGTTGACCTGGCAGATATATTGGGATTACAGCATTCTGGATTTACCGGCCGCTGAAGTTGCAGAAAAGTATCAGGTATCTCAGGCCACCGTTTACAAGTATCAGAAACGAGTGTCTGAGAAAATGATGGAGATTGTTAAGGCATTGGGGTTTGAAACGACTGTTGAAACATCGGACGAGCGATCACCAACATGAACTGTCCTTCGCATGAAATTCTTGAACAATTCGTCGCTGGTGATTTGAGTATTGTCTCAGATCGTCATTTAGAAACACATATTAATCAATGTGGATCATGCCAGGTTTTTCTGGATCATTTCGTTAAAAAAAATCATTCACCTCTATTTGAATTAAATTTTGACCGGAATTCACATGATGTTGCTCAGGGTCAATTTATGCCGGTTATCCCGGGATTTGAAATGATTGAGCTCTATCGTTCCGGAGGCCAGGGTCTGATCTATAAAGCGAGAGAAAAGACAATTGGCAGAATAGTAGCATTGAAATTAATGAGAGATAGTCAATATCTAATTTCCAGCGGAGATGAAACTCTTATACGAGAGGCTCAGAGTGTAGCGAAGCTTGAACATGCAAATATTGTGAAACTGCATAGCCTTGTATGGTCAGATCACGGGCCAGCGCTGATTTTGGATTGGGTTGATGGAGGAAGTTTGCAGGATTATCTTCGAGAAAAATTGCCCGAGGAAATTGAAATTATTGAATTAATGATTCAGGTGGCTGGTGCTCTGGAACATGCCCACAGCCAAGGTATTTTACATCGTGACATTAAACCATCTAATGTCCTGTTACGTGGTGGCAATCTGGCTACACCGATGCTTTGCGATTTTGGGCTTGCGAAGGAACAGACCATCTCAGGCGATTATTCTTCAACCACGATGGGGGTCGGCACTGCTGGTTTCATGGCCCCAGAGATGATTTCTCGAAAATTCGGTCGGGTTACGGTTGCCTCTGACGTCTATTCGATGGGTGCATTGTTGTATCGCATGTTGACGGGGGTTGTACCACATCATGCTGAGACTGCATTTGAAACCTTGGAACGAACCTGCGACAGGAATGTTACGCCTCCTTCTTTTTACCAAACCAATTTGAGCTGGGATCTGGAAACGATCTGCCTGAAATGTTTGGAAAGAGACCCCAAGGCGAGATTTGGAAGTATCAGTGAACTGAAATATGATCTGGAGCAATTCAGAGATCGAGGCCGCATCATTGCTGATCGACCGGGTTGGAAGAAACGCTTGGCTGGCTGGTCTAAAGAACACCCTTGGATTGCAGTTTTATCGGCATTGCTATTTTCGGTCTTGTTGATCAGCGTGATCACACTGACATTATTATTACAGCGGGCGAGGGAAAACCAGCGAAATGCAGAAACCGAACTGGCAAGAACTATAGCGACATTTCGGCTTTCAACACCTCTATTAAAGCGATTTATTCAACAGTCGATGCTGAAGCCTGACGAGGTCAAGAGAATTTCGCAAATCGCGAATCTCATTAAAGAGATGGGTGTTGCCAATGATAATCTCAGGCATCGTTTTGACCTGATCTATTCAGGGCTTGAAATCGCTAAGGAGCTTGGCAAATATCCTGAGCATAAATCATTAGCCATTGAAATGACACGCAATGGGCAATCGGCTTACAGAAAATTGATAGAAGAGCATGGAGACGAGCTGGACAGGATGGCATTATTAATGGTCGATGGCAAAATTGGAATAAGCCTGTTGGATCAGTCGATGATTCGTTATGGACATTCATGCATGCAACTTTCAGAATTCTTAATGTCGGAACCTGGAATGGAGGAAGAATCGCTGGAAATGCTGGAAACAGCGATTCAAACGACTCAAAGTGTGATCAAAAAAAATCCGGAGGTCGATGAGGCTTACGAAGACCTCGGTAATTATTATGCCTCTCAGTTTTACTTTTATAATCAAAAGAATTTCGCCCCTGCTATCTTATTGGAAATTATTAACAAATCTATTGCCATGCATGATATTAACATAGTTAAATATCCGGATGATGCATTAAAACTCAATTACTGGATGGATGCGAATTTATGGAAAATTATTTTACTGTCTCAGGATGGAAATTACGATGAATTTAATAATACAATTAGAATTATCAAAAACAGAATGGTTGAAACAATGAAAAAGGAAGAGCTCTGGAAACGAACATGGATCCATTTTATTGTTCCATTAGCGATGGAGTCTAAATATTTTGCAATCAAAGCCGATTATATTAATGCGAGTAAAACATTAAATAGTTTAATTGGTACGAGTGAAGAAATGGTTAAGAAGTCTGAATATTCAATTGATTCTCTGAAAACACTTGTGTTTTTACAAATTGAAAATATTGCATTGTTAAAGATTCAGAATCGAAGCCAAGAGGCGGAGACTTATTTTAATAATCTGGTCAAATTTTGGACAAGACATGAATCAATTGAATTTTCAAAGGTCTGTCTGGCAATGCTTTATTTTTATGCGCCCGGAAAAATGATCGATAACGCGAAAACATCGTTAGAAATCCTGAATAATGTATCAAACGCCGAGCCAGAAATTGAGAAATATCGCGAAATATGCAAGGGGTTAATCAACGGTGTCAAAATCAGTGAAGACAAGCAGAACTTGGTTAAATTCATCCCGCCATCGCTGGAATTTTTGAATATTTTCATTGAGTTAAGTAAACATAATGATATTGAATCCATTAATAAATATAAAGCTGAATTAAACTATTTAAGAAAATTGAGATTATATGACATAAAAAACCAGTTGCTCATTTCCGAACTCTTACAAACATGCGATCGTTTCCAGCTATCCAAGTGAATCTGAGACTGAGAAGTGACGACAGAAGCAAAAGACAAAGTGATCTTCACCCGTTTGTCAGGTACACATCGATGTCCAACTGTTCTGCTCCAGGTGAAACAGTACAACCGGCCTGGTCGATTTATACTACAAATCGACTGGAGACCGTCCCATGCGAAAGACACGCAAAAACTACTCGGCTGATGAAAAAGTT
>JBILGL010000092.1:0-10477 GCA_044351075.1 Isosphaeraceae bacterium
ATACCGGTATCAGGCTATGCACAGGTTGGTATTTCAGGGCTGAAGCGGGTAGAAGTTTCAATTGAATCTGCTGCGAAAAAGTGGCCGGAGGACGATCCTTATTTCAATTCGGCACATTGGCAGAATGGGGAAATTCTGCCGCCACCGGAAAATTGGAATGCGCTGGAAGGCGGAAAAATCGCAGCAAGTACGTTTGGGTTTGACCAGCAGGGTCGCCCGAAAACCTGGCCAATGAAACTGACAAATGCTCATTGGGCTGCTGTTTTGCCGGGCCTTTCACCTGGTGAATATGAATTTCGGTGCCGAACAATCGATGAAAACGATTACGCCCAGCCTATGCCGAGGCCATTTCGTAAATCAGGCCATGCGGCGATTGAAACTGTCTCGATTCGAGTCTTGAGCTAAAAGCAATGAAGGAGATTACAATATGACATCTTTAAGAACTCCGCGACAATTTCATCAAATGCAATGTATTTCAGGTTTCACTCTTCTGATTGTATTTTCAATCAATGCAATCGGCCAGGAGAAAAAAACAGCAAAACCGGCATGGCAATATGATGCCGGTGGGATTCAAGTGCCGGCTGCCTCTGCGGATGAACCAAAAATTGAATTTGGCGTGTCATCCGTAAAAGCTGCGGTGAAATATCTGGATGATGGAGCCCTTTCATGGACACGGGGCCGCAAGTGTATTGCTTGCCATTCCACCGGGGTTTATCTGGCAGAGCGCACGCAGCTAACCAGGCAATTTGGGCCGCCGCAGAAGGAAGTTTATGATGTTTTCGCCACAACAGTGCCCGACTCGGTGCCCGAACCGCAGATGCGCGACGGCAAGAAGATGTATGCCGATGTGATTTTTGCCGTCTGGCGCACGCTTGGGCTGGCCCAGTGGGATAAGTATGTGAATGGGAAATTGTCGCCAGAAACGGAGAAATCAATTAAAGATCTGCTGATGCGGCAGTCTGATGATGGGCTCTGGACAACCGCGACAAAAGTCGAAATCCCTTATATTCGGACTGATTATGAGCTGGGGCTTCAGTCGTTGCGTGCGATTGTGGCTGCGCCGGGATGGTTTGAGAAGAATAATGATGCAGAGCTGAAAAAACGGGTGTATAAATTGCAATCAGCCCTGAAAAACGCCAAGCCAGCAAATGATTTTGAACGAGTGCAGCGATTGCAACTTTTTGCTATTATGCCAAGCCTTGTTTCGAAAGATGAAATTGCTGCGGCAAATGCAATCTTGACGCAAATGCAAAAAAGCGATGGCGGCTGGTCCACCCGCAGCTTTAGCAAAACGGCTGACTGGGGCCCGAATATCACGCCTGAAAATATCAAGATGATCGATAGCGAAGCCGATGCAGCCGACCCGGCCAGCGACCCATTCATGACGGCATTTGCCGTGGTTTCGCTGAGAGAAAGCGGCACGCCGGCTGATGACCCGCGAATTGTGCGTGCCATTGCCTGGCTCAAGGCGAATCAGCGGCAAACGGGCCGATGGTGGATGAAATCACTATACAAGAATACGCAGCACTATATCACTTACATTTCTACGGCTCAGGTCTTGCGTGCGCTGGCACTTTGCAATGAATTGCCGGTGAATCCGTAAATCAGAATGCAACTGTTGCTGGAGAAATACAATCATGCAAATATCATTGGCGGGCAAGGTGGCGATTGTGACCGGCGCTGCGTCGGGGATTGGTCTGGCGATTGTCAAACAATATCTGGCCTCGGGCATCACTGGTCTTATTGCGGTTGATCTGGCGGAAAAAATGCCGCCAACGCTTGCTGAAATGACGCATGGCGGACGAATGGTTTATGTCGGCGGCGACGTCGGTACGGACGACACCGCGAAACGCTTTGCTGATACGGCGATGAGCCATTTCGGGCGAATTGACATTCTGGTGAATAATGCCGGTATTAACGTCGTCAAACCGCTGCATTTGCACACGCCTCAGGAGTGGGACTTGGTAATGAATACCAACGTGAAAGCAATGTATTTTGCGGGTCGGTATGTGCTGCCGGTGATGATGGAGCAGAAGGGCGGCGTGATTCTGAACACCGGTTCGATTTCTGGCGAGACAGGTATCCCGACGCAGGGCGCTTATGGGCCGTCGAAGGGAGCGGTTCATGAAATGACCCGGCAACTGGCGATTGAATACGCACCCTACGGAATACGCGTGAATGCCGTGGGCTGTGGCACGATTGATACGCCGCTGGTCACACGGTCGGCGATTGATTCGGGCAATCCCGAAGCATTTATGGCGATGCTCAAGGACAATCATCCGATCGGGCGGATCGCTTCGCCGGAAGAGGTTGCGGGCTTTTTCACCTATCTGGCAAGCGACCTGGCGAGCTTTTTCACAGGGGCGGTGCTGATGATGGACGGCGGTTATTCGGCCAAATGATTGAGTGCTCCTGGCTTGGCCGAGTGGTGTAAGGGGATGGTCATTTCGAACCATTTTAAGTCGCTTTTTTTCAAGGCGGCTTGCGTTTCGACGCCAAAAAGTCGATAATAGAGTTAAACAATCAGACTTTGATCTGATCCCGCCGAACTGCCCGCCTTGGGCGACAGCTAAATCTGGACCAGTTTGATGGATATCATACATCTCAGATTCATTCAGCGAATCAGCCGTTGGGTGCTGATCTGTTTGTTATTGGCCATTTTCAATCAGATTTCTATCGCACATTCGGCCGAGACGACTGAGCGAGTGAGCTTCATTAATGATGTTATGCCGGTGCTCACCAAATCAGGCTGCAACATGGGTGTCTGCCATGCCAAGGCGAATGGTGGCCAGAAAGGCTTTCAGCTTTCGCTGCTCGGTTTTGAACCGGCCGACGATTTTGAGAGTCTGGTGAAGGAAGGCCGGGGGAGGCGGGTTTCGCTGGTTCAGCCTGAGCAAAGCCTGATGCTGCTGAAGGGTTCGGGGCAGGTGCCGCACGGTGGCGGTGTGCGTCTGGCGAAAGATTCGGCAGGTTATGCAACGATCCTGCGCTGGATTGAGCAGGGGGCAATGCTGGATGAGCCAGGCGGGCCGACGCTGGCAAGCCTTGAGTTGTCGCCGAACAAGGGCTTTCTCAAGCGGGGCGAGAAGCAGCAGCTCCGGCTGACGGCCATTTACAGCGACGGCCGCAAGCGGGATGTGACTGGTCAGGCCCTTTTCGAATCAAACGACCGAGCGATGGCCGAAGTTTCTGATATGGGTCTTGTTAGCATTGCCGATATGCCGGGTAAGGTGGCGGTGATGGTGCGTTATCAGGGCCGGATCACGGTTTTTAATGCCTCTGTGCCGTTGGGGGCAAAGGTCTCAAACCTCCCGCCGGCCAAAAATTTCATCGATGAAGCGGTTTTCGCAAATTTGAAGGAACTGGGCATTCCGCCCTCGCCGGTCTGTGATGATTCGACATTTATTCGACGGGTAACGCTGGATATCGCCGGTCGATTGCCAACCGCTGATGAAGCCAAAGCCTTTTTGGCCGACAAAAGCCCGGACCGGCGAGAAAAAGTGGTTGACGACCTTCTGCGAAGCCCGGATTATGCCGACTTTTTTGCCGCCAAGTGGACGGCCGTTCTCAAAAACCGCCGCGACGATGCCAGCGATATTGTCTCAAATTTCGCCTTTCATGCCTGGGTGCGTGACAGCATTCTGGCAAATAAGCCTTATGATCAATTTGTGCGAGAGCTGCTGGCGGCCACGGGGACGGTGATCGGAAATCCGCCAGTGGCGTGGTATAAGCGTGTCAAAGAGCCGAAAAACCAGATAGAGGATGTCGCCCAGCTGTTTTTGGGTGTACGCATGCAATGTGCCCAGTGTCATCATCACCCGTTTGAGCGCTGGAGTCAGGACGATTATTACTCGCTGGCTGCTTTTTTTGCACAGGTCGGCCGTAAACCTTCGGGCACTCGTGGCGAAGACCTGATTTTTCATAAACGTGGCATGGCTACGGCCACGAATATCAAGAGTGGAGTGGCTTTGAAGCCTGCTGCGTTGGGCGATGCCGTGCCGCCAATCACGCCCGACGAAGACCCTCGCCTGAAGCTGGCTGACTGGATGAAATCGCCCAATAATCCATTTTTTGCCCGGGCACTGGTGAACCGCTACTGGAAGCATTTCTTTCAGCGTGGGTTGATTGAGCCGGAAGACGATATTCGAGATTCTAATCCGCCGTCGAACCCTGAACTGCTGGCTGCGCTGGAGCAGCATTTTGTTCGCAGTGGTTTTGATCTGCGGGAATTGGTGCGGGTGATTGTGCAGTCAAACGCCTATCAACTCAGCTCGACGACAAGTCAGGAAAATGTCGGCGACCGTCAGAATTATTCGCGATATTATCCAAGACGCCTGCCGGCCGAAGTTTTGCTCGATTCGATTGACCAGCTTGCCGCGACACAGACAGACTTTGCCAACCTGCCAGCGGGTACGCGGGCCGTGGCACTGCCGGATAACAGCTATAACAGGGCCTCGCCATTCTTGCGAGTCTTTGGCAGGCCGGAAGGCGAGAGCGTCTGCGAATGCGAGCGGGTGCAGTCATCAAGCCTGGCCCAGAGCCTGCATTTAATTAATGCGTCGGATATCAAGCAAAAGCTGGCGAGCCCGACAGGCCGGGCGCAGCGGCTGGCCAAAGAGACAACGCCAAATGAAGCGAAAATTCGGGAGCTTTATCTGGTGGCGTTTGCCCGCGAGCCGAAACCGGATGAACTGAAATCGGCGATGGAATACCTGGCGGAGAAGCGGACGGACGCCGATGGGCGGCCAATTGATGCCCAGCGGGCCGCTCGCGACAATTTTCAGGACTTGATCTGGGCCCTGATGAATACAAAGGAATTTCTCTTTAATCACTAGGACCGGCCATGGCAGCGATTTTTTCGAGAACACGTTCTTTACTATTGTCAGGCATGCTTTTGCTGGCCATGGCGGCTGATGTTTCAGCCCAGTCCGTCGGTCTGCCTGCACCTCGTCTGCTCACAACCACACCGATGGGCGGCAAGGTCGGCACAGAGCTGGAAATTGCCATTACCGGTGATTTTCTCGACGATGCCGGCGACTTGATCTTTTCCGATAAGCGAATCACTGCATCGCCTAAGAAAGACGCGGAAGGCAAGAATGTCCCGGATAAATATATCGTCAAAATCGACAAAGCCTGCCCTGCCGGGCTCTATGAAGCCCGTGTGATGACGCGACTGGGTGTCTCTTCGTCTCGAGTCTTTGTCGTGAGTACGCTTGATGAAGTCTTGGAGACAAAGGCGAATAATACGCTGGCGACGGCGATTGAAATGCCGGTGAATTCCGTCTGCAATGGTACGGTGGCCGATCGGGCGATTGATTTTCTCTCATTTCAGGCCAAAAAAGGCCAGAGACTGGTGATTGACTGTGCCACGCGGGGGATTGATTCCAAACTCAACGCCACCGTGATCGTGGGCGATGAGGCAGGTCGGGACTTGATGGTCGAGCGTCGGGGCGGAGTGCTCGATTTCACGGCCCCCAAGGACGGCAAATATACGATTAAAATTCATGAATTGACATTCAAGGGTGGCCCGGCTTTTTACTATCGTCTGGGACTGTGGGAGCAGAAGCCGGGAACGCCAGTGGAGCGGCAGCCGGGCACGCAGGCGGTGAATGCCTTTTCCTGGCCACCTTCGGGTTTGGCCGCCAAGGCTGCGACGATGGAAGTCGAGCCAAATCAGGAGGCCGCCAAGGTTCAGAAAATCACGTTGCCGGCAGATATTAACGGCTCATTTTTTCCGGCGGCAGATGTAGATGTTTTCGAATTTTCGGCAAAGAAGGGTGAAACGTGGTGGGTAGAGCTGGCGTCTGAGCGGTTGGGGCGGCCGACGGATGCTTCAGCACTCGTTCAGCAGGTGGTCAAAACTGCCGAGGGTGAGAAGCTGGTGGATGTGCTGGAGCTAACCGATATTCCCAGCCCTGTGAAAGTCTCCAGCAATGGCTATGCTTATGACGGCCCGCCCTATAATTCGGGTACTTCGGATTTTCTGGGCAAGCTGGAAATTAAGGAAGACGGTCTTTATCGCCTGCAGTTGACTGATCTTTTCGGCGGTACGCGGAGCGATCCGTTGAATCGATATCGGCTGGTCATCCGCAAGCCTGAACCTGACTTTGCGCTGGTGTCGTGGGCGATTCACATGGAGCTCCGTAATGGCGACCGTAATGCCCTTTCCAAGCCGATTGCCCTTCGTGGCGGTGCAACGATGGCCCTTGAAGTGGTGGCAATGCGGCGCGATGGTTTTGACGGCGAGATTAACCTGACGCTCGAAAATTTGCCCAGGGGTGTGCGGGCCACAGGTCTTCGGATTCCGGCTGGCAAATCGTATGGGCTGATGCTCGTCACGGCTGATGAAGATGCCCCGCGTGGCTATGCCAACGCCAAATTTACTGGCACGGCCAAAATTGGCGAAAAAACGGTCAGCCATCCGGTTCATTACGCTTCAGTGGCTTGGCCGATTCCTGATTCATGGGGTGAAATTCCCAGCCCCCGGTTGGTAACGGATGTGCCGGTATCGGTGAGCGGTGTGGATAAAGCCCCGTTGACGATCACGGCCAAATCACCGAAATTTGAGGTGAAAGCGGGCGAAAAGCTAACGGTGCCGCTGGTGCTGAAGCGTCGAAGCGATTTTTCCGGCGACAAGATTCACGTTCGGCCGATTGGTGCAGGGTTTGAGTCGGGCCAGCGTCTGGATGTTTCGATCAAGGCAGATACGGCAGAGGTTGTGCTTGATCTGGCGAAGCTCAAGCCGCCGCCGGGCGAGTATCAGGTATCGTTTTTGGGCGGAGCGGTGGCCAAATACCGCCACCAGCCGGATGCCGTGGCGAAGGCGGAAGCGACTTCGCAGAAGCAGTCGCTGGAAGTGAAGCAGCTTGAGGCTGAGGTGAAAAAGCTGACGGACGAGGTAAAAACCGCTGCTCCCGAGAAAAAAGAGTTGATGCAGAAGAGCATGGCCGCCATGTCGTCGCGTATGAAGGCTGCCAACGATGCCCTGAATGCGACCAAACAGCAGCTGAAGCGGGCGACGGATGCCGCCGCCCCGCGTGATATTGCCGATATCGTCGTGTGTGAACCGATCACCATAGTCGTCAAGCCAGCGGAGAAGAAATGAAAAAGTATTATCCTGACCACACTGGCCCGTCGTGCCCGGGCCCCGTGCCGTTTGGCTCCACTGGCCGCCGTGCGTTTCTCCAGACAGGTATTGCCGGTTTTGCCACGCTTAGCCTGCCGCATATCCTTAAAATGCGTGCCATGGCTTCCGAGGCAGCAAAGCCGACCAGCGATAAAAAAGCGGTGATTATGGTCTGGCAGCCCGGCGGGTTGTCGCATCTTGATTCTTATGACCCGAAGCCTGATTCAGGCAGCGAATATCGCGGCCCATTCAAGCTGATCGACACCAAAGTGCCGGGTCTTCAATTCACTGAGTTATTGCCGCGACAGGCGGCAATTGCCGACAAAATGGTCGTGCTTCGTTCCATGCGGCAGACCGCTGGTGGGCACCCGGCCGGCTCGATGCAGCTGCTTTCTGGCGACCCCGACACACGAGACAAGCCGAAGCCGAAATATCCCGACTGGATGGCCGTTTCCAATTATCTCATTGCCCAGCGAGGGCCGCGCACAAACCCTCTACCGGCTTATGTGGGCATTAATCCGCCGCTGGAATACAATGGGCCTGCTTATCTGGGCGATGCTTATTCGCCATTTGTGGTATCGGGTAATCCAGATCAGCCCAATTTCTCGGTTCCAAATATTGGCCTGACGGATATGAACGAAGTGCGGCGTCTGGGGCGTCGCACCAGCCTGCGGCAGCGTCTTGACACGCTTGAGCGGAGTTTTGATCAGGCACGAGAGCTGGCTGCGCTGGATGAATTTGAGTCGCAGGCGATGACTTTACTTACCAATCCCCAGGCCAAGATTGCATTCGATCTGACCCGGGAAGACCCACGTATTCGCGACCGATATGGCCGCAACTCCTGGGGCCAGCAACTGCTGCTGGCACGGCGGCTGATTGAAGCCGGGGTGGATGTGCTCACGACCAGCCTGAGCGGCCCGCTGTGCGGCCGGGTGGGCAACTGGGATGACCATGCGGTAAATCATAACGTCTTTGAAGCGATGAAGTTCCGGTCCGAGGCGTATGATCAGGCCGTGAGTGCCCTGATTGAAGACGTTTACAATCGTGGGCTTGATAAGCGGGTGCTGGTGGTCGTCACCGGCGAATTTGGCCGAACGCCGAAAATTGAATATTCACCCAGCACGGGTGCAGGCAACGCCAGTGCGGCGGCGGGAACTACCCAGCCGGGCCGCGACCACTGGCCACGCGGCTTTTCGAATATCTGGGCGGGCGGCGGTATTGAGACCGGCAAGTTTGTGGGAGCGACTGACAAACGCGGCGAAGATTCGATCGAACGAATCTGCGGCCCCGGCGACTTCCTGGCGACGATTTACCATCACCTTGGGATCGACGCGAACAATACGCTGATCAAAGACTTTAACGGCCGCCCGACGCCGATCGTGGACCACGGCAGACCGATTCAGGAATTGATGGCTTGACCAAAAATACGATCATCGGTCAGGAATAATTCAAATTGAAACCATAGGGCACGTTTTAACGTGCCATCTATTATGTTTGTAGCACGTTATAACGTGCCCAGAGTTAGATATACCATTTATCATAAATTCGCTTTTCATTCGCAAACGATGTGCGGTTTAACACAGAATACCGCCCATCGTTTTTAGAACGAAATCAATTTATTTCTTCGATTTACTTAGTATGGCCTTTGGGTTCTGCTCCGGGAAGTCGGCATTATATCGTTTCAGTAAATTCTCTACATCAGGGGCAATATAAATTCGCCCTTTGATTTTCAGGTTTTCGCCGGGCTTCAGGCCACCCAGACGGAAGTCGGAATGGAGGCAGACAATCACGCCCTGAAAAAGCTCCTGATAAGGTTCAAAGGCTGTGCCAAAGACTTGTTTTTCATCAGCCGAGAAGCAGCCAATCAGGCCGTTGGAGGGCACCAGCGGGCTCAATGGGCGGGGGTTGACATCATTTCGATTGACATGGGCCGGGCACCAGACCTGGCCGGGCGTATAGCGGGCCTTGGTCGCCCAGTCGTGCGTAGGGAAGCGGGCGAGCTGGCCGTCAAGAAAGATAAACGACTTGGCCAGATAAGTCTGCTGGTCGCTGCCGGTAAATTTTGCCAGACGAATACAAGGCTGGGCCCAGTGAGCCTCTGAGCGTTTGCCGGTCGGGTTATGTGCCGTGATTTCAAAACGAACTTCGTCGTGTGTCGATCGGATGACATGGCTGACAATCACGCCATCATTGACTTTGTCTTCCAGCCTCAGCATCGTTTTTTCGGCGTTGGTTTCCACCAGCCGCGTGCTGTGTCCGACAACGGTGTGTCTGCCCCAGTCAGCTTCGGTTGAACCGTCGCGGCAATAGGCTTCGAGATAGTTTATCGTGATTTCGCCGCCAGCAAGATGATCGCCGGAGATCGTCAGGATGTTCTTTTCCCACTTAAGCTTAAGTGGCTCGGCGGCTTTTAGGGCACCGGCGGTAGCAATTGAAAGAGCAATCAGCAGGAGGGCTGAAAGACGCATGATAGATAGTCCCAGAAAGATTTTGGATACGGATTTTGGCGGATGCTGGTTACAGAAATCCGGCAGGATTGAGTTATTTTATGAAATGCAGCAGCTGGTTGCATCCATTTTGATCAGAATTGGCAATGATATTTTAATTGGTATTTCCACTTTCGAGAAAAATAGCGGTTGCCACTGGAATCACATCATCTGTTCGCAGAGAATAGGCTGATCAGTAAGTCCAATCCATCCGGGCAGGGTCATCAATAATCTTGCCCTATCAATACACCCGTCCGGGATCCTCAAGACTATGAAACGCCTTGTTTTTTCGATTCTCTCACTGATCTGTGCAGTCTCTGCCGAGGCACAGACGATCAAAAAAGATGTGGCTTATGCCTCACCCGCGGCTGATCGGCAGATACTGGATATTTATGCGCCTGAAGGGGCGAAGAATCTGCCGGTGATATTCTGGATTCACGGCGGTGGCTGGCAGGCAGGTGACAAGTCGGATGTGGGCGTGAAGCCAGAGTGGTTTAACAAGCATGGTTTTGTGGTTGTTTCCACGAATTATCGGCTGCTGCCGAAGGTCGATATGGGCACGATCATCCGGGATGTGGCCAAGTCGCTTGGCTGGGTGCATAAGAATATCGCCGAATTCGGCGGCGACCCGGGCCGGATTGTCGTTGGTGGCCATTCCGCCGGTGCACAGCTGGCCGCGATTGTTTGCACTGATGAAAGTTATCTCAAAGCGGAAGGCGTTCCCTTCAGCGTTATTAACGGCTGTATTCCGGTTGATGGCGACACTTACGACGTGCCGGCGATCATCGAAGTGGCTGAAACGCGGGTTCGGGTGCATCAATTTCCGCCAATCAAGAATGGGCATCGGGCGAAATTTGGGAATACG
>JBILGL010000579.1:0-3109 GCA_044351075.1 Isosphaeraceae bacterium
CCAAATGATTCATTCATGAGTTTTGAGCTGGCAATTTTGCGGTTGGCATAGCCAAATAATGGATCTATTTCAAGATCAAGCAAAAATCCATATCCATGTAATTCAGTCGTGGCAAGACGCCAGTCGTGTGGCACGAGATTTTTTGTGACTTTTGCCATCACAGAAAATGGGTTTTCTCGAATCAAGACTATCTTGTGCCAGATTGCATCTCGGTCATAATCGCGAAAGTCTCTGATATTCCATCTCTTAATTGTTTGATTTGCCAGGATCAGGACTAATGAAATCATGAATAGGGGTAGCAGGCTACGAGCATCGATCTTCGTTTGATTCTGAGTAAGACTCAACTGATTTTTCAGCCATGCCATCAGCTTGCCGGGCTGGTGGAGAAAGCCCCATTCAGTCAAAACCAGTACAAATCCGAGATACTCCAGAGGTAAATAATATCGTCGCGTTTCTGCAAAAAAATTGCGATTGGTAAAGTTGTAAAAGAAGTAGAGGCAGACGAGCAGAATGAGCTGAGATCTGACAACATTTCTATTAACATTTGAAATTTCAGGACGTAGCGAGGCAAGCCCGCTGAGATTTGAAAAAAGCAGTAATAATAATACGGCGAGTGTGTAAGGATCCACCATGCCGTAAACAGACACAATCAGCTGTGTTTTGATGCCTCTAAAGATTTCAAGGAGTGGCGTTTTTTTGAAAATAATCGGTGTGAGCACCCAATGGCCGTAAAGTAATCGGCAAATAGCCAGGAAAATGATGGTTGAGAGAGCGACCAGTACGATCGTCACAAAAGGAATTTTCCGCTGTTTCATTGTTAATGCAATCAGGAGAAAGAGGCTGTAAACTGCTGCGTCGGGGCGAAATAAGGGTAAAACGGCAGCGCATAGCGATGTGATTTTTGTTTTTTCCTCCATCATCGCTGCAATTCCGATAAAGTAATAAAGTGAAATGAGGCCATTACCGAACCCTGCGCCCTGTATCTCGGCAAAAATTGGGTTCCATGCAAATGCAATTGTTAAGAGTGTCTGGAGAAAAAAGTTGGTTTTTCTAAGCATGTACCAAAAAACCACAGTATGCAATATTGTGATCAACCATCCCAATAAAATACACGCGTGAATCAGCGATGCGTGAGACCAGGCGAAAGGTGTTAATATCCAGTAATAAAAAAGTTCAACCGTTCCGTCAACCATCTGTAAGGGACTGAATGAGAATCTACCAAAGTGATAAAGATTCCATGTGTGTTCCAGATTGACATAAACTTCGTCAAGATACATGCATGTATAAAAATATTGAACGGATTGCAAAGAGACCGCCAGCAGGAGGACCAGCTTCTTTTCAAGACGATTTTTTAAGCTGAGTATCAAAGCCAGAAATGCAATTGCCAATGTCAGAAAAGAGAGGGCCAACACCATTTGCATCGGAGGCATGGCATCATTCAGGTAGAGATCAGGTGTAATTGCTTTTGCTGACTGCCAGATCTGGATCATGCCAAATAGACTTCAATTGATACATGCTGAATATTCTGTAAGATGATTATAATTGAAAACCTAATTGTCATTCAACGAATTATTTTTTAATCATACGTTTTTTAATGTTATTCATGGCAAATTCAAGTTGAGGGAATGATCGCATCGGCAAGCTACAAACACCTTATTAATTTCTGTTGTCGAGTCGTTTTATCAGCAAAAAGATCATTATTTTGAAGAAATTATTATTGAAATCTTTATCGATCCGTAATGAAATAATTGAAATTTTCAGGGCACGATTTATCCTGAAATATTTATTTCACGATATCAATTGTACCCTGAATTGAACAGGCCAATTATCACCATTTGAAATAGAATCGAATGAGTAAATAATAAAAAAGGCAAGGCAAAATGCCCTGCCCTTTTCATTTTCAATTGCATTTTGGCGATCAATAGACTTCGCCAGGGCGAACGACATGGCCGCCGCCGGATGTGCTTGTGCCGAAGCCGGCCAGGTAGCGGGCGTGCCAGCCTTCAGCAGCGCGAATTTCAGACATCGCTTCTTTGTTCAGGCCGAATTTATCCCACCATGGGGTGGCACTTTCGCGAACAATCGAGTCGATTTCCGCCACGCGGCCACGCCCTTCGGTCGCGGCAAACTTGGTGCGGGCAGCGGCATCACCCTGGCGGAAGTATTCCTTCCAGAAGGCACGTCCGCCCAGCACGCCCGAGCAGCCGCATTCAGTGGCCAGCTCAACCTGCTTCTTGTATTGCGGGTAATCAACGCCGGCTGAGAGAAGCACCCATGGGGTGACCGAGGCTTCAGTCAGGGCCTGAAGGTTGTCGCGCAGCTTGGCATCGTCGTCAAAGTCGAGGTCGCCAGGGAACTCAGCCTTATAAACGTCGCACCAGCGGGAAAGCTGCCGGGCTGATTCCAGCACCGTGCTGGCCTTGCGGCGGCGATAGGCTTCGTCGGTCTTCTTTTCGCCACCGAAGGGGAAAGCAACCGGCTCAAGCAGCATGAGAATGTCGTATTTCTGGCATTCTTCGTAGATGTGACGAACGAACTGGAGCTGGTGCTCAGCCGAGTTGGGTTCGTCAGGCTCGAAGGGGGCGAGCAGCTTGACGGCATCAGCGCCCATGTACTTAATTTTCTGAACGGACCAGCCGGCTTCGATTTCGCCGAGCGGGGCACCGACCGAATTCTTGGGGCTGCCTGATTTTTCGACGCGGACCAGCAGGCCCTTGTCAGGAGCGATGGCGCCGGAGGCAACAACGGAGAAAGCGCCATAGTAGCCGTCGATGAGGAGGGCCGAGGCGGCGCCTGACATTTCGCGGGCCATGTCAACTTTGGCTTCGGAAATTTCGGCGAAGGTTGGTTCGCGGTCGTTGCCGCTATCCTTGAGGGCCTTGTGGGCCATCTCAATCATGGAACTGTTCTGGTCAAGGGCGAGCATCGTCAGCGTGCCGTTGGGGTTGCTGATGCGCTGAAGCCCGCGAAGCTTGCCGGGGGTCAGGCCAAATGAAGTCAGGAGAGTGGCACTTTTGGTTTTCGGTTCGCCAGCGGCCATTGTAAGATTATAGCTCCGAACAGGTTAGCAGGGGCATTTGAGCGCCCGCGACCAAGCTGTAAAACAAGG
>JBILGL010000093.1:0-10442 GCA_044351075.1 Isosphaeraceae bacterium
GTGCTTTTGCGTGATCGTACAACACCACTGGCGCCATGTCTGGGCGGGGCGATGACGCGCGACAACACGGCCCAGAATCGTCAGTTCGGCATGATGTGCAACTATTCGGGCAGTTATGGCGATGGCTACAACAATAAGCCGGGCAACCCTTATGACACCGCTGGCGCGAATCTTCAGTATGGTTGTGGTGGTTGCAATGCTTCAGGCAGTGCCGCTGAAACGCCTTCGGCTGATTGCCCATCGCCAACGGGCCCTTATGGCTCAGGCCCCAACCATCGTGGCCTTTTTGATTACCAGAGCCGCTCCGGTGCGGTGACGCTTGGCTCTATTACTGATGGGACGAGCAACACTTTTGCTTTGGGTGAAGTGGCTTCGGTGGTGCGTTCCCAGAGTGCCGTCTGGTACACCAATACGGGCGTGACAAACGGCACCTGCCTGCCGATGAACTGGACGCTCAGAACTTGCCTGGCTGACAGCACCTATGCCAACAGTAACTCATGGTCGGGCCGTGGTTTTTCAAGTTTTCACTCAGGTGGTTGCAATTTTGGCATGGCCGATGGCTCGATTCGCTTCGTCAAGCAGACAGTCAACCTGAAGACCTATAATGCCCTTGGCAGCCGCAAGGGTGGAGAGGTCATCAGTGCTGACGCTTATTGATTTCAACTGCCCGAAAAGTCGAGTGCAAAAGATGTTGCGTATGAAATGGATGTTCCTGCTTTGCGGCTGCTCTCTGGTGATGCTGACCGCCGGTTGCGGCGGAGAGCCAGGGCTGGCCAGGGTCAAGGGTCGAATCACCTACAAGGGCAAGCCGGTTGCCAAGGGTGAAGTCTTTTTCACGCCTGAGGAAGCGGGCAAGCGTGGTGCCAAGGGAATTCTTGATTCTGACGGCTATTACTCGCTGACGACCTATGAAAATGGCGATGGTGCCTATGTGGGCAAACACAAGGTTTCAGTCATTTCACAGGGCCCCGATAAGCCGATTCCGCCCAAGATGAAAGGGCGGATGATGGAAGAGGACATGCAGGGCAGTGGCGACCCGCTCATCCCCAAAAAGTATTTCTCTGCCCAGACTTCCGGCCTCACCACCGAAGTGGCTGACGGCAAAACCAACAGTCTCGATTTTGAGCTTCAAGACTAAAATCGGGCCGTTCTGAAAAAATAATGACTCCGTTATCGTGCCGAAGGCTTGCCTTCGGCATTTTTTATTTGAGCATCGAATCATCGGGCGAGTGCTCATGCTGGATTCAACAAGGCAATTTCAGCATAAATAGGCGGCGGAGTATCGCCAGAATAATTCTATATGTTTGTCAGATTATTAGTAATGAAAATTTGAGTTGGAGTTAATCGATTCTGGCGAATTTGTAGGACTATTACTCTTCCAGATTTTTTTGAAATCGGTCAAGGCATTGTATATTGAAAGTAATAGAAATCTGATTTTCAGAATCATGCTGAATTAGATTTGGAATGAAACGTTACCGCCTGAGGTGGTAGAGCCATTGTGGGAGTCGCACCTGAACATGATTCGCAACCTGACGCGCCGGGCGATTCTGCTTGGCACATTGCTGATTGTTTCGGGCACAACTGTAGGTGCTCAGGACATTTACAAAGACCTGCCGTTTGATGCGGAAGGTCACACGCTTGATATTTATCGTGCAAACCCCGCTGGGCCAACAGTTTTCTATGTTCCGGGCGGCAATTGGTATAAGCACGATAAAAACCTCTATACGAAGCTGGGTGTTGCCCTTGCCGGCTATGGGGTCAATCTGATTGTTCCGCAATATGGGGCAGAACAGAAATATCCTGATAATCTGATTGATGTGGTTGAGGCGGTGAAGTGGTCGCAGGCCAATCTGGCAAGCTATGGCATTGGTTCCACCCAATTTCATCTGGTGGGGCATTCGGCAGGCGCACATCTTGCTTACATGTCACTGACTGATCATCGCTCTTGCCTGAACGAGGCCGACTTCTTGAGCCTTACCCTGATCAGCGGGCTTTACGATATCAATTTTCTGGTGAAATTCGGTAATCGCTGGCGGAACTGGGGCCCACTGCAAGGCTGGCATGCCAGCCCGATCAAAACGAAGCGGCTGATTGGTCTGCCCATGAAGGTAATCAGGGCTGAGAACGATTATGACGTCGTCAAGCGTCAGACTGATCACTTCCTTTACGCCAATCAAAAGATCTGCCAGCCGCTTGAGTCATATATCATCCCCTGCGATGACCATGTGACAGAGCTGCTCAATGCAGAAACCAACGGGCTTTTGAAACTGGTTGTTGATACCGCCCTTGGCACAGCGACTGGTGGCATGGTGACGACTGAGATTTCAGCCGGCACAATTGAAACTGCGGCTCCGGCAGTCGTTGTGGAAGAGACGAAATCGGCGGCACCCGCCGCTGTTGAAATTACCGCCCCGGCACCAGCCCCACCCGCTCCTGCGACAGGCTTGCCGGTTTCGCCGCCGGTCGTAGCACCGGTGCCAGGTAATTGATCGGCTGATTCATTGAGCATCAGTTAACGCAAGCCTCTGCTTTATGGCAGGGGCTTTTTTATTTGTTTAACAGTGTGGATTTTTGCTTTTTTCCGGCAGAGTTGCCTTGTATGATAGGCAACAGGGTCAATCAGCCAACCGCCTGACAATCTCCAGCCTGTTGCCAGCGAGTGAATATCTCATGATGACAAAATTCTTTTTGTTCTGCTGTATGATGCTTGTTTCGCAGGCAAAAGCGGCTGAAATCACTGCAGATTGTCTCAATTTGAATGTTCCCCTATTAATCCGCAATGAAGAAAACCCAGCGCAGCGGCTGACGATTGAAAATTCAGGTGCGGCCACGGAAAAGATCAAATCGATTTCAATTTCATTGAAAGGTTCGGATGATCTTGCTGATCTCGATCGCATTTCAATATTTCATTCAAAGACTGAAAAATATGATGGTAGCCAATTGATCGCCCGGCAAAAACCAGAAGTGAATCAAATTCAATTTAAAATCGATATTGAGCTGAAGCCGGGCAAAAATTATTTCTGGATTTCCTCCCGATTGAATCCAAATGCAAATTTGCTGCATAAAATTTCAATTCTTGCGTATCAGATTGAAACAACATCAGGTGTTATTAAAATTGCATCTACCACGGGAAGGATCAGCGCCAGAGTGGTTGGTTTGCCGGCGGTTTTCCGAATCGGTATGGCGCTAAGAAAACATCAGGATGATGGCGTACACACCTATCGTATCCCGGCCCTGACGACCACAAAAAATGGCACTTTGCTGGCTGTTTACGACATGCGCCGGCGCATGGGCCGCGACTTGCAGGAAGATATTGATATTGGCCTGAGCCGCAGCACGGATGGCGGCCAGATGTGGGAGCCCGTGAAAGTGATTATGGACATGGGCGAATATGGTGGCCTGCCGCAGGAACTCAATGGATGCAGTGATCCGGGTATTATTGTTGACAGGCAAACCGGCACGATTTTTTGTTTCGCTGTCTGGATGAACGGCAAGCCGGGTAAGCACCAATGGCGAGACGATGGCTCGGAGCCAGGCTTTGAAATCGGCAAATCAGCCCAGATGCTGATGGTGAAATCAACCGATGATGGTAAAACGTGGACGAAGCCTGAAAACCTCACCCGACAACTGAAAAAGCCGGAGTGGTGGCTGCTGGCACCGGCTCCGCAATCAGGAATTCAGCTTGCTGACGGCACTTTGGTTATGCCGGTGCAGGGTCGAACAGGCCGGGGCGATGGCGAAACTTTTGCCACTGTGATGACCAGCCGCGACCACGGCCAGAGCTGGAAAGTTGGT
Organism: Isosphaeraceae bacterium; assembly: GCA_044351075.1. Classification (GTDB taxonomy): domain Bacteria; phylum Planctomycetota; class Planctomycetia; order Isosphaerales; family Isosphaeraceae; genus QWQI01. The sequence continues at coordinate 3,796 of JBILGL010000093.1, forward strand.
GCGCCGGGCTATGCCGGTGGCAACGAGTGTCAGGTGGCCCAGCTTGGCGATGGCTCGCTGATGCTGAATATTCGTAATGATCATGCAAAATATCGGGCTGTTGTCATTTCAAAGGATAGGGGCCAGAGCTGGCAGCCGCATGAAACCAGTCAGAAAACATTGATTGAGCCGAACTGCAATGGCAGCCTGATACGGATTGATTACCAATCAGGCGGCGAAATGAAACATGCCCTGATTTTTTCAAATCCCCACTCCCAGAAATCCCGAACCAATCAAACGATTCAGGTGAGCCTGGATGATGGTAAAACGTGGCCAGCGAAGTATCATCTGGAACTTGATGAAGGACGAGGCGCCGGATACCCGAGCCTGACACAGATCGACGCGGAACATCTTGGCATTGTCTATGAAGGCAGCAGGGCGCAACTGACATTTCAGAAGTTTCGGATTGCCGATTTGCTTCGCGGACAATGAAACCAACAAAAACAAATCAAAGGAGACGATTCAAATGCAATATTTCACGCAAAATCGGCGCAATCTCTTGAAATCATCGGCAGGAATGCTATTTGCATCGCGGCTTTGGGGGCAATCTCCCGAAAGCGACGGTCGGCCGCCAGTGGCATATCCCCGGGCTACCTCGGGCGATAAACGAATTGAACCGAAATGGGATGAAAAACTGACGATCAGTGTCGGCCCGAAAAACGCTGATATTTCAGGCACATCATCGCGGGCAATTCAGGCGGCGGTTGATTATGTGACCCGTCTTGGCGGAGGCACCGTGCAATTGCAACCGGGGAATTATGAGCTTCGGGCCGCTGTGCGATTAGCCAGTCATGTAAGATTGGCGGGCAGTGGTCCTGAGACGATTTTAACTCGGCCGGGGTCGCTCCGAACGAAGCTGGCCCTTGATTCTGACTGGTATGATCAGGAGATTACATTATCGGATGCCCGCGGATTTCAGGTCGGCGACAGCGTTTGCCTGATGGCGAAAAATACGGATAGCGGCGGGCAGACTGTCTTGAAAAGAGTGCTCGTATCACGGTCGGGCAATCGATTTAAACTCGATAAGCCGCTGCGTGAGAATCTCTGGCAGATCGGCGAAGCAAGCTGCGCGACGCTTTATCCGCTGGTCACGAGCGAAGAGGCCGAGAATCTCGTAATTGAAAATCTGGCCCTTGATGGCAATTTAAAAAACACCGAGAATTTCAATGGAAATTATGGCGGTTGCATTTTCATGCAGGATGTCAGTCAGGTATTGATTCGAAATGTCATTGCACGCAACTACAATGGTGACGGCATTAGCTGGCAGATTTGTCATGATGTGACGGTGGAAAATTGCCACAGCCATGATAACAGAGATCTTGGCCTGCATCCCGGCTCGGGCTCGCAGCGGCCACTGATTCGCCATAATAAAATCGAACGCTGCCAGATTGGTCTCTTCTTCTGCTGGGGCGTGAAGTACGGCCTGGCAGAGCATAATACAATCAATGAAATTCGGGGTCAGGGAATTTCAATCGGGCATCGCGATACAGATAATATTGTTCGGAATAATTCAGTCAAGAACAGTGGTCAGACCGGTATTCTCTTCAGGCCTGAGCGGGGGCCATCGTTTGCGGGTCACCGAAATCTGATCGAGAAGAATCTGGTAGAAAATTCAGGCCCTGAGAATGGAGTCGCCATTGATGTGCAGGGCGGCACGGAGAAGGTGCGAATTCTGGGCAATAAAATTGTGGAAACGCGTGGCCCGGCAGGGCACATCGGTGTGCGAATCGGCAAAGACGCACGTGAGATCGAGCTTGCTGCCAATGAGTTCAGCGGGCTGGCACATGAAGTGATGAAACTCAACGGCTGAGGATTCATAAATCTATTGATATCCTCGTATTGCGCCTGGTGAAACTCGTCAATCCCGGCTTAAATTTTGCCCTGACGGCCATTGGCTGTTAAAATGATATTGTCAGTTGAATTTCGGTACAGGTTTGTCGTTTCTCTTAATGAAGCGGCAACAGGTTCTGATTGATCATCTGACAGGATCAATTAGACAAAGGCGACCACCGATGACCACGCTAGAGAGCCAAATTCAAAGCCAGAGCGACCGCTACGTCAAGATTTTCGACACCACCCTGCGCGATGGCGAACAATCGCCCGGCTGCAGCATGAATCACGTCGAAAAGCTTGAATTTGCGAGGGCGCTGGCACTACTGGGCGTGGATATCATCGAGGCCGGTTTTCCGATCGCTTCCAATGGCGATTTTGAATCTGTACGGGCGATCGCGACAGAGATAACCGGCTCTTCCATCTGCGGGCTTGCCCGTTGTAATGAGCGTGACATTACGCGGGCCTGGGAGGCTCTGCAATTTGCCCAGAAGCCACGAATACACGTCTTTCTGGCGACGTCGGCGATTCATCGCGAACACAAGCTGCGGATGACCCGTGAGCAGATTATTGAGCGGGCTGTGCAAAGCGTAAAGCTGGCTCGTGGCCTTTGCCCGGATATTGAATTTTCGCCGGAGGATGCCGCCCGGACGGAAATTGATTTTCTCTGCGATGTGGTTCAGGCGGTGATCGACGCCGGAGCAACGACCGTAAACATTCCTGATACTGTGGGTTATGCGACACCTGCCCACTATGCGGGCATTATTCGCACGCTGCGGCAGCGGGTGCCAAATATTGACCGGGCGACCATCAGCGTGCATTGCCACGATGACCTGGGGATGGCGGTGGCGAATAGTCTGGCGGCGGTTGAGGCCGGAGCACGGCAGGTGGAATGCACGATTAACGGCGTCGGCGAGCGGGCTGGAAATGCGGCGCTGGAAGAGATTGTCATGGCGCTGCGAACGCGGCAGGATTATTTCAATCTGGAGACGCGAATTAAAAGCGAACGGCTTTATCCCACGAGCCGGCTGCTGAGCTCGATCACCGGCATGGTTGTGCAGCGTAATAAGGCGATCGTGGGGCGGAACGCATTTGCTCATGAATCGGGTATCCATCAGGATGGGATGCTCAAGGAGCGATCGACTTACGAGATCATGAAGCCCGAGGATGTGGGCGTGCCAAAGACCGATCTGGTGCTGGGCAAGCATTCGGGCAGGGCAGCGATTAAGGATCGGGCACTGGAGTTGGGCTATCACCTGAACAATGAGCAGGTGGAAACACTTTTTGTCGATTTCAAGGCATTGGCCGACAAGAAGAAAGAAGTCTTTGACGACGATTTGATTGTGCTGATCGAGAAGCACATTCATACAGATGCCCCAGCCTTGTGGAAGCTGGAAAGTCTGCATGTGACGACGGGCATGAATCTGCTGCCAACGGCAACTGTGGCCATTCGTCGGCCAGATGGACACCTGGTGCAGGATGCCGCCATTGGCGATGGCCCGGTGGACGCCATTTTCAAGGCGGTTGAGCGTGTGACGGGTGTCAGGGCTAATCTCAAGGAATTTGTGGTCAGAAGCGTGACCGGCGGCAAAGATGCGCAGGGCGAGGTAAAGCTGGAGCTGGCCGTAGAGTCTGACGATCGTTCGTTCTCAGGCCGGGCGGCTTCGACGGATATTATTGAGGCTTCGGCACTGGCCTATTTAAATGCCGTTAATGCCATTGCAACTCGCCGCGACCGGCAGCGGGAAGTGATCGGCCGGCCAGGTGCCGGCGCCTGACATCTTGACCGACATGCCGGGAATATCAATTTTATTTCCGGTATGTTGACTCGTTTTGATTTTGTAATCGATAAATGTCAGAAGTTTAACTGCATTATTTTATTAAAATTACATTTACAACATACTGACCGGATCAACATCAATGGCCAGTTCAATGCCATGTGGCGGCTGAATATCGGCAAGAACGGCGTGAAGGACCGTTTGCAGCGCGCTGGCTGTGAGTGATCGGGCCTGAAGATGATGGCGAAAGAGATTTTTGATGCGAGCCACGGGTGCGGGAGTTGGCCCAAGCACGATCACCGGGCCGGGGTCGTCGGGGCGGGGGGCGGGCTTGCCGAGGGCAGCGGCGTCCTTTGCCGCCATTGATTTGGCCTCGGCTTCGATTCGACCGGCAACATCGACCATATATTTGGCAACGGCGGCGTCTTCCTCGCCACGGGCAACAAGCCTGGCGACACGGCCATAGGGCGGCAGGCCAAATTGGTCGCGAAGCGGCAATTCATATTTTGTAAAACCGATATAATCATGATTTGCAGCTAATGCAATGGAGGGATGATCCGGCGAAAATGTCTGCACCAGCACTTTCCCCAGCCGCTCGCCGCGGCCTGTTCGGCCAGCCACCTGTGCCAATAGCTGAAAAGTGCGTTCTGAAGCACGAAAATCGGGCAAATTCAAAGCAGTATCCGCCGAAATAACACCGACAAGAGTCACATTGGGAAAATCAAGCCCTTTGGCAATCATCTGCGTGCCCAGCAGAATGCGGACATCGCCCCGGCGAAACGACGCCAGAATTTCTTCATGGCTGTCGGTGCCGCGGGTGGTGTCGGAATCCATGCGGCGGATCGACTCATTGGGAAATGCGGCCCGCACTTCGCGTTCAAGCCGTTCGGTGCCAATTCCGGCATAATGTAGCAGGCCTGTGCGGCAGGAAGGGCAGCGATCCGGGGGCCGGGTTTGATAGTCGCAGGCATGACAGACGAGAAGACGCTGGTTTTTATGGTGTGTCAGCGATATGTCGCAGTGCTCGCATTTGATGACCTGGCCGCAACGGGGGCAGATCACCACCGTGTGAAACCCGCGGCGGTTGAGGAAGAGCATGATCTGGCCGTTGTCATCCAGCGTGCGCTTCATGGTGTCCAGAAGCGGTGTGGAGAGCACGGGCGAAGTGTCGCCCCCGCCTGAGCCAGTCGGTGCTGATTTTTCGTTTCGCAGGTCAATTAAATGCACTTTGGGCAGGGGCCGGTTTTCAACACGCCTGAGCAGGCTTAAGAGCCGATATCGGCCCAGCGAGGCATTGCCCCAGCTCTCAAGGGCGGGTGTGGCTGAGCCGAGAATGACGGGAATGCCGTGCAGGTGTGCCCGTTTCACGGCCACATCGCGGGCATGGTATCGCGGCACTGTGTCCTGCTTAAACGATGATTCATGCTCTTCGTCCACCACAATCAGCCCGAGCTTGCGGCAGGGTGCGAAAATGGCCGACCGGGCCCCGACAACGACCTGGATTTCACCCTCGGCAATTGAGGCCCAGTGGCGGTGGCGTTCGGCGTCGGATAGGTGCGAATGCAGAACGGCGACACGGTCAAATCGGCTGCGAAATCGGCGAATCGTCTGCGGCGTCAGGCTGATTTCCGGCACCAGCACAATCGCCTCTCGGCCATACGACACCACTTTTTCAATTGCCGAAAGATAAACTTCTGTCTTGCCGCTGCCGGTAACGCCATGCAGCAGAAAGGGCGCAAAGCCTTTGCCGGGCTCGTCATAACTTTTGGTAATTGCTGCCTGAAGCTGCTCAAGAACCTGTTTTTGTTCAACAGTCAGTGCATCGGGCGGAAGACCTTCCGTAAATTTCTCGCCTGAGCTTGTTTTTCTTGACGAATCAATCGCCACTCGCAGCTTCGTGGCCAGCAATAAACCCTTGGTGCATAAGCCATTGACAACGGCGGCCGAGCATTCCGCCAGCTCGCAGACTTCCGCCACGGGGATGGGTCGATCGGCCAGACGCAAAATATCGACAACGCGGGCTTGACGCACCGTTAAGCCCAGATCAGCACCGGATTTATCCTTCAAAGAGTCGGGCAGGGCGACACAGGTGCGAATGGCGGTGCCTGATTGTTTTCTCACACCAGCGGGAATGACGGCTTCAAGCGTCTGCCCCCACGAGCAGACGTAATAATCGGCCAGCCACTTGGTGAGGGCCAGCATCGACTGATCAACCAGCGGCTCATCGTCGATGATGCCGAGGATACTTTTAATGCGTGATTCAGGCAGGTTGCAGGTCGGGTTAATTTCGACGCAATAGGCCGTGGTGGGTGAATTGCCTCGGCCCAGTGGTACTTCAAGTCGTTGGCCGACTTTAATTTGCGACTGCAAATGCTCGGGCACGAAATAGCTGAACCGCGTTTCCAGCGGACGATTCAGGACCACGCCCACAAGCTGGGCGGGCTGATCATGGCGGTTTTGGTTCAGTAACTCCATTTGCATTTCAGGCTCGGCAGCTCGTCCCTGACCAACCTGATGTTGGCTTATCCGTTTGCTTTTTCTATTCTATCATGATCGATCCGTGCAATTGGTACCACGATTTTTGTGAAGTGGTGGGAAAAGGCGATGAGAGTCGGGCTTTTTGGCGGCACGTTTGACCCTGTTCATCAGGGGCATCTGATTTTGGCAGAGCAATGCCGCGAAGCCTGTGCGCTTGATAAAGTGCTTTTTGTCGTCGCCGGCGAACCGCCCCACAAGGGCCGGCCTAAAACAGCCGCCAAGCATCGTCTGGAGATGGTTGAACTGGCCATCGCCGGCAACGATGCCTTCGAAGCTTCGGAAATTGAGCTTGCAAGGTCCGGTCCACACTATACTTACGAAACACTGGAACAAATCACCGCCGAAAGGCCTGGCGACGAACTCTTTTTCATTATCGGGGCCGACAGCCTGGTCGATTTGCCCGGCTGGCGAAGACCCGAACGCATTTTTGAACTGGCCACGATTGTCGTCGTCAATCGTCCG
>JBILGL010000094.1:0-10436 GCA_044351075.1 Isosphaeraceae bacterium
CACGATGAATGCTTACAACGATTGGGGCGGCGGCAACAGCTACCACGGTGAAGGTGGCACGCCCCGCTTCAAAAAGGCCAATGCACGCACCTCTCTGCGAAGGCCCTGGAGCCGGGGGCTGGTCAGGTTACCGAATGGCGCGCCTCGGGCAGTATCAACGGCCGAACTCCCTCCCTTTGGTGTACCTCAGCTACCAGCCCACCCATGGGCTCGGCATTATGGCTATGCGCGAGATTATGCCGATGCCAGTTGGGCATTATACGGTCGATTGTTCATCGTATGGGCTGAGGCCAATGGTTACACGCTCGATTATTACACGCAGCACGATCTGCATGAAAACCCGCAAACGCTTGTCCCATATCGGCTTTCGGTCATTGTCGGCCACGATGAATACAGTAGCTGGCCGATGCGAGAGGCGATTGAAAATCAGCTTCTTGCCGGTAATAATCACGCCCGATTCGCCGGCAATAATATCTGGCAGGTGCGATATGAAGAAAACGGCACCACTTTTGTGAACCACAAGGATGAATCGACTGATCCGCTACTGGGCACTGATCAGGAGCGATTCGTGAGCAATGCATGGGATCTGCCCTGCACCGGCTGGCCATTGGCCAAGACCTACGGCCTGACCGGTTCTGGTGTGATTCATGCCATGTATGGCGGTGCTGCCCCCCGTTCCAGCGGCGGCTTCACGGTTTACCGCCCCTGGCATTGGTCTCTTGAGGGCAGCGACCTCTACTACGGTGATGTCATTGGTGGCAGGCCTGATTGCATCGCCGCCTATGAAATTGATGGCTGCGACTTCACCATGACGGAAGGCCTGCCCTACCCCACCGGCAAGGACGGAGCCCCTGCCAATTTGTCGATCGTGGCCATGGTGCCGGCCTTGCTTCACGAAGAGGATCACTTCCAGGCCACCACCGCCAGCCAGATGAATTCTGTTTCCACACCTTCCATCAAAGGCGACGGCATGGGCTTGCCCCACCTTGAGGAGCACGAAGGGGCGAAACACCCACGATATGGAGCAGGCATGATCGCCAGCTTTGATCGAGGCTCAGGCCCGGGTGATGGCACCGTCTTTGTCGCAGGCACTACCGACTGGGTCGTGGGCCTTCAAAGGCGTAACTGGTTTGTCGAACGCATTACCAAAACCGTACTTGATCGGCTCTCTGGGCCGAGCCCCGTCAAAAAGCCCTGAATGAAATCGACCTTCCTGGCTCTCATTTTTCTCAAGTCCTGAGGTAGAACAACAATGAGTATTCAATTCACGCCCAAGTCACCTGCCGAACGCCAGGCTTTCCTGCAGCAGGCCGATGCCGAGAAGGCCAAGGCCGACCGTGAGGAACAAAGGCTTCGGCGCGAATTGTTGCCCACTCTTGCTTATCCATTTCAGGAGCCGATCAGCCATCCTGAGATCGTCGTCGAGCGGGTCATGGTCCCCATGCGCGATGGCGTGGCCCTGCGCACCCATATCTACCGGCCGGTGGCCGAGGGCCGCTACCCGGTAATGCTCTTGCGCGGGCCTTACGACATGAACTCCAGCCTCGACAGAGCCCCCTCGCTGCTGCGGGAACTGGCCCGGCGTGGGTATGTCGGTGTGGCTCAGGATGTTCGAGGCCGCTATGGCTCTGAAGGCGAATTCATCGCCCTGGTGAATGAACACGAGGACACGTTTGACGCTGTTGAATGGTGTGCGGCCCAGGGCTGGTCCAATGGCCGCGTTGGCATCACCGGCATCTCCTATCTGGGATACACCAGTTATTGCGCCGCCGTTACCAAGCCCCGTGGGCTGGTGGCAGTCATGCCATCCTGTACAAAGTATGGTGCCGAACATATCAGCAATGTTCCGAGTCTGGCGGCCATGTGCACCTGGTTCATGTGGGCTGGTCAACCCACGGCCACGCTGCAGAACTTCTGCCGGATTGATTGGCTGCACCTGCCCTTAAACCAGATCGGAACTGAAGCAGGCCTCGACCACCCCTTATCCGCGATGCAGTTTGAGGAGCGAGGGTTCCCGCACAGCCTCAGCGCTGATGAAATTACCCAAAGTCTGCAATCTATCGAGGTTCCAAGCCAGATCATCTGCGGCTGGTACGACGAGTTCCTTACGGAAAATCTGCTCAACTACGAACGTCAGGCCCAGGGCAAGGGCGACCTGCGACTGGTAATCGGCCCCTGGCATCATAACCTTGAGGATCAGACCGAGCTGCGGCTCGGCACCCTGCCAATCTCTGAAATTCCTGCAAACCGTTACTACGCCGAGATGGAGCGATTCTTTGGCCACTATCTCAAGGCCGGCGCGACCACTCCGCTCGAGGCGCCCGGGCGTGTGCTGATGCATGTGCTGGGCAGCAACCAGTGGCGTTATGAACACGAGTGGCCCCTGAGCCGGGCCGTCATGACACCCATTTACCTCAGCTCTGGTGGCAAGGCCAATACCGATCAGGGCGACGGTCTATTAACTTGGGAGCCGCCCACAAATCAGCAGCAACCAGATCATTACAGTTACAATCCACTCGATCCGGTTCGTTCCGTCGAAGGCGTCGGTGTCTGGAATCTCTTTACGGTTGGGCAGTTGTCGGATCGTTCGAAAATTGAGTGCCGCCCGGATGTTCTGGTATATTCCACACCTTTGCTGGAACAGGATATTGAGGTCACGGGAACGATTCAGGCCGTGCTTTATGCAGCCTCAAGTGCGCCTGACACGGATTTTGTGATCAACCTGATCGACGTTGGCCCTGATGGGCACACCCAATACATCACCAATGGCATCATCCGGGTGACCTATCGCGATGGGCTGGAAGAACGCAAGCTGATTGAGCCCGGCAAGGTTTATGAATACCGATTCGCCCTCAGGCCCACCTGCATTTGCTTCCAGAAGGGCCATCGGATTCGCGTTGAAGTCACTTCCAGCGATATGGACCGCTACGCCCGCAACCAGAACGTGGCGGATGCTCCCGGCACCACAGCCAATGTGGCAGTCGCCGACCAGACAATCCACCACAGTGGCACCTGGCTCTCCCGGCTGGAGCTACCGCTGATTCCGGTTGCCTGAATCCATTTACATAAAGAACAAGAGCTGAAACACTTGAATTGAGAACCTTTCAAGCATGAAATTGCATTACCCCTGCTTCAGCCATTGATTTGTCAACCTATGGTTAAAAGCGATCTTTTTCGTGTCAGGTAATTCCTGAATTCTATCCGTGAGCAGTACGATCAACTTCAGAACCAATCGTTTTCCAGTCAATAGGCAGAGCTCCCAAAGTGGCCAGAAAAATTGATCTTCAGCTGACCCCACTTGAAACCCGAGCCGTTCCGGCTACTTACTCTGTTTCGCTCCTGAGCCCACCTGCCGGCATTCAAGGCTATTCCGAATGCAAAGTCATTGCTGGCAGGCTGATGGTTAACCCCGCCCTTGATACCGACGGCGACGAACAAGTCACCCTCACGGCCGAATCGGCTGCTGCAGCCATTCGCAAGGCCGTTGTTGGCAGGGTCATGGTCAACACACGCAAGCTCAGGCTGCCAAACGCCATCTACACCTTTCGCGAGCACACCAGCCGCACCACCAGAGAAGCAGCCATATCAGCCAAAATTCCGTTCTTAGTTTCCGACAATCTGATCCGGCTGGAAGACCTTGCCCGCTTCCCCAAACACTCTGACTGGGACCACAATGACACTTTCTGGAAAGTCAGTGTCACTGAAATGAAGTCTGTCGCGGGCTGGGCCTCTTTTCAGGAAGGGCCTCAAGCCACACCCCGACCTGGCCAGCCAGCTCCGGCTGAAGCTCACTGGTCTTTGACGAACGACATTCTTCGCACCCCCAAGGGCGACCTAAGCGACCCTGTTCTCAAGGGGTCGCTCACGCAGGAAGGGCCCCGATATGAAACAAACGACCATTTTCAGGCCTTTCAAATGACGGTGGAATACCGCAGCCTCGATATTTCACCCATCGCCCCTGCCCCGAATGGAAACCGCCTGCCAGAGTCGAACCAGCACTTTTCCAACAGCGGCGTTTATATTTACGACCGCTACGAAGTGCAGATAATCGACCCATCACAATTTCAGCTGACAACTGGCGAAACGGGCGTAGCCACCGGCTTCGAGCTGACTGACGTAATTGTGAACGATAAAAATTCTCAGAATGTCAGTTTTTATGTGCCCGGCGGTTTATACGGCGTTCCAATCGCCTCGCCCGACGGCAAATACTGGAACAGAGCCCTTTCGACTGGCGAATGGAATACGCTCGAAATTCAATTTAAACCAGCCGTGCTGAAGGATATTGATGCGCGTGACCCAACAAAAGGTCAAGATTCGAAAGTGGCCGTAAGCCCTGCCCGGATCAGCGTGAAACTGAACAACCATTTTGTTTTACAGGATATTGAGATTAAATCGGAATCTGGCCTGCTCAAAGGTACCGGCAGCAGGGCCAGGGCGGAAGATTATCTTGTCTCTGGCCCGGTCAAGCTGCAAAGCCACTGGGGCAGCCAGGTCGAATTCCGCAATTGCGTGATCCAGGCAATACCGAATTGTTAAAAAAACGGGGCGAAAATTGACTGGTCGTGATTTTTAGGCAAAACGAGCCTGAATCGCCTTTGGCGTCCTGTATTTAAATCTCTCACAGGGCACGATTTATCATTCCAGATGATGAAATGATGGCACTGAGCGGTGCGCTGCGACAAGTATGAACAAATCAAGTTTTACCACCCGAAGATATTTCATTGAAATTCATAAAGACCCGTTTCAGTCATGATATTTCTGGCCCCAGGGGTCTTGTTGCCAGTCGTCCTGATACCAATTCATTTTTGCATCATCGGCGATCTGGCGAAATCTCGGCTGAAAATATCGGGAGATCAGCATTGCCCTCAGGCAGTAAAGAGCCAGCTGAAAGCTGGCGGCGAGGCTGAGCATGGTGGTCACGGTGGCGAGCATAAGGCTATCCATGCGGCCCAGCCAGCCGACTCGCTGAAGTGGCCAGCCACGTTGCCAGTCGGTCAGGCCGATGGCGATTCCGATCGAGACCATCATGCCGAACCAGGCATAGCCGGTATAGACGCCAAAGACGCTGGTTTTGCTCAATTCGGGAAATTGCTGGCGAAGGAATTCAAAAAGGCTACGCATGAGCCAGAGCCAGGCGAGAAACTCCAGCCAGTTGAAAATCTGGCTGACCTGAAGCCTGAGCCAGCCGTGTTCGAAATTTTGGTTGGGCAGGCCAAGCTGGGCATGATGATCCATGATCCAGAAGACGACATGGATGATATTCATGATCAGCAGGAGGGTGGAATAACGCTGCCATGATGTGGTGGGCAGGCGACGCCAGAGGGCGTAGGAGCCGAGAAAAGTCAGGCCGGTGATGGCTGAACTGACGCCGATTGTCCAGACCGGGTGGACGAGTATCTTGCGAAGTAGCGGTTCGAATGACAAAATAAAGGCCAGCTCAAGTGTGCTGTCGAGACAAAGCAGGGCAAGGCCCAGAGCACACACGCCAAAACCGAAGGTGATCCAGCGAAATTGGACGTTGACTGTCGGGTTTCCAATCCTGTCCATCACAAGCGGGCTCCTTTGCCGCATCTTTGGTTATCGAGTCATTTTTATCATATTCATTTTTCGTCCAAAAATTACAAAGTCCTTTTCTACCATCACCAGAATTTCAGGCAGGTCAATTGCCCATTGCCTGAAATACGACACACCATCAAACAGGCGAGTTGACTTCGATGCTCAGCGTTGGCGAACGTCCACGAGTGCTCAAGTGGTATCATGCGGGCCCGATGCTTTTCGGCGACTGGGGCACAAGCCGCCTGTATGTTCTGGGGCTGGCTTTTGCGTTTAACGGCCGGGCCAGCTTCTGGTTTCTCGTGATGATGAGCGTGCTGCTGCTGGCCGTGGGCTGGTGCTATGAGGCAGTCTGCCGGCTCTTCCCGGATGGTGGCGGCGTTTATTCGGCGGCGCGTCAGCGTTCGCAGCTCCTGGCGGTGGTGGGCGGGCTGCTTCTGTGTGCTGATTATGTCGTGACCGCTTCGCTCTCATGCCTTGAGGCATTCCATTATATGGAAAACCTTCTTGGGCTTGGTGGTATGCATTTTCTGGGTCTGCCGCTTGAAGCGGTAATGGCGGCCGTTGCGATTTTGGCGATCGGTCTGTTAAATGCTCTTGGGCCGACCAAAACCGGGTCGCTGGCAATGCTGGTCGCTGTGGCCACAATCATGCTGACGGCCTGCATTGGTTTTGCCATCGTTGGCGACTGGGCCGGGCTGATCACCGTTTCTGGGCCCGCCGGTTTCAAGGTCAATAGCCCGACGGAACGCGGCCTGTGGGAGTCGTGGGTCGGGTTTACGGAAATTGTGCTGGCACTCTCCGGGGTGGAAGCCATTGCCAACATGACCGGCATCATGGTTCAGCCGGTTTCGCGCACCAGCAAGCTCTCGATTCGGCCGGTTCTGCTGGAAATTGTCGTCATGAATCTGGTGCTGGCTGCGGCGATGCACTGCATGCCCGACAGCCTGCTTTATTACGGCAAGGGTGAGCCGTTGCCGGCCGGGATGAATGTCGATCTGGAAGTCTCCCGTGGTGTCATGCTCGGGCCCGATGGCACCCTGCCCCGCCACACCAATGATATGCTCCACCTGATCGCTGAAACTTACGTTGGAAAAGCCTTCGCAACTTTCAGCTCGTTCGTTTTCGCCCTGCTGCTGATCTCGGCCGTGAATACAGCGATTGGGGCTCTGGTTTCAGCTCTCTTCATGCTCTCGCGAGACCGCGAGCTGCCAAGCTCGTTTGCATTTCTCAATAAATTCGGCATGCCACTTATTCCGCTGGTCATTGCCAGCATCGTGCCGGCCGCTGTGGTTCTGCTCTTCCCGGATGTCACCGCCCTATCAGGGCTTTATGCCATTGGCGTGGTCGGGGCAATCGGGATTAACCTGGCAACAATCTCAACCAACAAGAAAATGGCCTTAAGCGGCTTTGAACGCAACCTGATGCGAATCCTGACGGTCGTCATGCTGCTGATTGAAGCCACGATCTGTCAGATTAAGCCGGAAGCCCGAGGCTTTGCCCTCATTACACTGGTGGTCGGAATCGCAGCCCGGATGATCGCTCTGGCCGTCAATCCGATGATCAAGCTGCCGGCCAATCGCAAATCGCAGTATATTTCTATTGCCCTCTCGCTGGGAATTATTGCCGCATTGGTTATCAGCCTTACGCCATTTGGCAAGATGCTGCCTGGGTGGCAGGGTAATCTGATTGATTTTACAATCGCTTTGGGAATTACCATTGCACTGGCTTTCCTCAGCGACTGGGCCCAGCGCCGTGAAGGGGTGCATACAGGTATTGTGGAGCATGCAGAAGGCGAGCTGCCAGAGGGCCTCAAGCCCGTGCGGCGGAAGATGCTCTTTGCCGGCAAATACAAACCCAAAAGCCGCATTATGGTCGCCAGTCAGGGCAATGTCGAACTCCTGAACTATGCCATTCGCGAATGCCAGGCATGGCAGGCTGAAATGCAATTGCTTTTCATCAGGCATATCGCCGTGAATGCCATCGGCCCGATCGTCTCCATTACGCTTGACGAAGACAAGGCCGCACTTGAGCTTTTCGACAATGTTCGAGCCCAGTGTGAATCGGCCGGCGTGCCGCTTCGCCTGCTCTACGGCGTCAGCCGCGACGTGCCCGACTCCATCCTCGACTTCGCCGTGACTCACAGCGCCGATATGCTGATGCTCGGCGTGACCCGCCGTGGCACACTCTGGACGGCCCTCAAGGGAGACGTCATCATGTCCATCGCCCGCAACCTGCCCGAAAGTGTCGGCCTGCTCATCGTCGGCCGCACAGGGCGACTGGGCGAGACCCTGCCGGGTGCCAAACCAGTCGAAACCCAGCACGCCTGATTTCGCCTTCATGAAAACTGGCCATAAAAGCCCGGCTTTGCGGCCGGGCATTGGTCAATCTTCATGAATCATCAGGCTTATTCCGCCTTTGGTTTCTCATCCGTTTTGGCGGCTTCTGATTCTTCCTTCTCCCGGTGCAGCGGGTCCACCGGCTTTTTGCCGTCCACACCATGCTCCAGCTCTTTCTTGCCAAAGATCTGGTCAAAATTTGGAAAGCCGTATTTTCTCACAATCGGGCCGCTCATCGTGTATCATCCTCCAGAAAAATCAGGGATTTCACCGGCACATGCCGTATCGATCGGGTATATTTGAATTATACGAAGTCATGAGTCGATCGGGGAGAGTTCAGTTCAGTCAGCCAGCCAACTTTCGAGGTTTTTTCGGGTGAGCCAGAAATACAATTACGTCGTGACAGTCACAGCCGCCGACCGCGTTGGCATTATTCACAACGTCACCGGTGCCCTGCGCGATATTGGCGGCAATATTCTGGAACTCTCGCAGACGGTCATGCGTGGTTATTTTACAATTATCCTTGCCGTCGAATTTGACTCGGAACAAGTTGCCGATCAAATCGCCGACACAGTCTCGACCCGCGGCCGCCGGTTTCATCTCGACGTCAACGTGCTCGACGCCAACAGCCGCCCCATCGACGACCAGCCCCCCGAAGCCGGCGAGCGTTATATTCTTACGGTTTTGGGTAACGACAAGCCCGGCAACATCCATGGCATTACTGGATGCCTGTCGAATCTCGGCGTAAATATTCTTGATTTGCATGCCCGGGTGGACGGTGCCCGATTCTCCATGATCATGGAGGCCTTCCTGCCCACCGACCTTCAGCCGACCATGGTGCGAACTGAGCTGGAGCGATTCGGCAAAACGGTCGGCCTTGAAGCCTATGTTCAGCACGAAAATATTTTCAGGGCCACATCAGAGCCTAATCAGGTCCGTGTACCGGTGAATTCCGTCTGACAATTGACTTTGATTTTCAACTGACCCAGACATTGCGTTCAAGCCGATAATAACAGCGGTCCGGATCACCGGGAGTACGCAGAAAATCGGTCACGACATAACCTTTGTGAAATGCCCTGTGAAATGATTCGCGAAGGGCTGTTCGCCATCTGGCCGCCTCTCCAGCATCATTTTGCTGCACATCCGCCAGCTTTTTGGGAATTTCAATCAAAACGATATCATTATTGAAATTCTCATTCACATGTTCCACAACGTAATATCTTTTTTCGGCAAGTCGGGTTTTAATGATCTGGGTGATTTCTTCAAATACAATCGGCTCAAGCAGTATGGAGCGTGGGTCACGGGAAGTCGGCCACTCGACAATCAGCCGATCGGTCGGCACGCCGGCATTAAGCTGATCCGTCCGCGGGCCATACATGTCGTCAATAAATCGCCTGGCCTTACCCCTTAACATATTTAAATTAAAATGGGCATTGCCCGCCTGAAACGGATCATAAGCCCAGGCCACCACCGGAATCTGGTGGCTGTGTGCATATTCCCACTGGGCCCATTTCATTTTGCTGCCAATACCATGCCCCTGATAACCCGGCACAACTCCCGTCAATTGAGAATAAAGACAAAGCTCGCCATGAATCCGGCCCATGAACGAAAACGACAGCCCCACCGCCTCACCATCCGGCAGAAACGCGCCCAGCACCAGCCCGCCATGAAACTGGGCACCGACCATGGTCGCCACCGGCACTACATAACCATCCTGCGTAATGCCCCAGGCCTTCTGCTGCGCCTCCTGCAAAGCTTTATATTCCTGCGGCGAATGGGGCCGACGAATCGTTATCTCCGGCTGATTCTGCTGATGATGCTTCTGTTTCATCGCTCTTGTTTCCATGTCATTGCATTTAATCCGTCAGTTGCATTTCGCTCGTCAGAATAGCTGCCAGCAGTGCGGCTCGCAGTGGAAGCGACGAGATATTAATATGTTCATGAGGCGCATGAGCCCCTGCCCCTTCCAGACCAAGGCCGTCAATCGTCGGGCACCCGACTGCCGCAGTAAAATTACCGTCGGATCCGCCACCCGTTGCACCTTCTTCCAGCGACACACCAAGACCCGCCGCCACTTCCCGACAGAATTCAAACAACTTCCCGGCAGCTGACGAACGCACCATCGGCGGCCGATTCAAACCGCCCGTCACTTCCAATCGAATATCCTGATCAAAAGGCAGAATCTCGTTTTTGAAAAATGCATCAATCCGGGCCGCCTCCTCCAACGAACTGACTCTTACATCAATCTCACACCAAGCTTTTTCAGCCACCACATTATTCGCCGTGCCGCCCGCTATTTTTCCGATATTAATGGTCGTGCCAAGCTCAGGAGCCGCCGCCGATTGTATTTTCAGTATCTGTCGAGCCAACTCTATAATGGCGCTTCGCCCCTTCTCAGGCTCAACTCCGGCATGGGCCGATCGTCCAGTAATATCAATTCGATAACAACCAACTCCCTTCCGGGCCGTCTTTAACGCTCCACCGGCAAGCGGCGGCTCAAGCACCAAAGCGGCATTTGCATTTCTAGCTTCTCTTTCAATCAAT
>JBILGL010000580.1:0-3098 GCA_044351075.1 Isosphaeraceae bacterium
TCCAGAGTTTAATGAATAGTATGATCGATGTTGCCGGGCGCAGTGATTGGCAGACACCGCTTTTTCTGGCATTCGCTCCATTGGCCTTTGTGAAAAGCAAAAAGTGTCGTAAGTCTATTTTTATTCTCCTCTTATCCACATGGATCTTTATTTCATGGTGGCTTTTTACACACCGGCTCGACCGTTTCTGGCTTCCGATCCAGCCAGTTTTAGCCGCTCTCGCCGGGCTGGGTGCCGCTACATTCTTTGTTTCAAAGCCAGAGCGTGTCTGGCGAAACGGATTTGTCACTCTATCTCTCATGGCCAACTGGATTTATTGCTCATCAGCGTTGGCTGGCCTGAACGAATGGACCAAGCCTCTGGCGACACTCTGGAAAACAGTTCCAAATCGACTTTATCCCGCCAGTGTGCTGGTGGATGGCTCGCTGGCCAATACCGATAAAGTCTTGCTGGTGGGTCAGGCCGCCGTCTTTTACTGGGAAAAACCGATTCTCTATAACACGGTCTTTAATCGAGAAGGTATTGAGATCATAGCCAGCGGCAAAAGTTCGAATGAAATTCATAAGTCATTGAAGGAGAAGGGTATCACCCATCTTTTTGTCGATTGGTCCGAAATCACCAGATACCGCCAGCCGGGCAATTATGGCTTCACCGATTTTGTTACCGAAGCCTTTTTTGAAACACTTCTGAGGGATGGCGTACTGTCAGACCCGTCCTATCCGGGGCAAGGTCGGATTCTATATAAAGTGAGGCCATAAAAAGCCATGGCGCGAATTCTCATGACGACTCTGGGCTCTTTGGGCGATATTCACCCACTGATGGCCATAGGGCTTGATCTGAAAAAGCTGGGGCATGACGTCGTGATTGCATCCAGCGACCGACATGGGGAGCGTGTGCTGGAATCAGGGCTTGGATTTGCGGAAATTCCACCCAAATTCCCTGAAAAAGCTGAGCATACCCGGCTCATGAAGCGATGGATGGATCCTAAGCATGGCACAGACAGGGTGATGCGCGAGTTTGTCATGCCCTCTCTCAGGCAGATGCATGCGGCACTTGAACCGCTTGTTTCCCAAGCTGATCTTGTGATTTTGCATCCCTTTACGATCACTGCCGGTTTCTGGGCCGAGAAATTCGGCAAGCCCTGGGCAGCGATCCCTTATATGCCGATGGCCTTTGCCAGCGAAGCCGAGCCGCCAGTGGTTGGCCAGCTGATGCATCCTGAGCGTTTGCAATGGTTTGGTACGAAATATCCGCTACGCTGGCTTTTTCGTTTTGCGAAGTGGGTCAACGGTCGTGGCTGGCAGGGCTTTTCCCAGTTACGCCGGGAAATGGGCCAGCCGGAGATTCAAGGCCACCCCTATTTTGATTACTACATGAAAGATGCAAGTCTTGTGCTGGCTGTCTTTTCCGAAACGTTGGGCCAGCGCATGCCGGACTGGCCAAAGCAAACGATTCAGACAGGATTTGCATTTTTTGATCGGGACGATCAGGAATTGCATGATGAGGCGACATCAAA
Organism: Isosphaeraceae bacterium; assembly: GCA_044351075.1. Lineage (GTDB taxonomy): Bacteria > Planctomycetota > Planctomycetia > Isosphaerales > Isosphaeraceae > QWQI01. Next base: position 1,517 of record JBILGL010000580.1, read on the forward strand.
ACTTACAGATTTTTTTGCGGCTGGATCGCCACCATTAATCTTCAGCCTCGGCAGCACCGGGGTTTACACAGCCGACGACTTTTACATTCAAGCGTGGGAAGTTGCGAAGCGACTGGGCCAGCGTGCCCTGCTTCTGGTCGGCCCGGATGAAGGCGTGCAATTGCCGCAAAATACTGGCCCTGATTGCCTGATCGTGAAATATGCACCTCATGCACAAGTCTTTCCACAGGCATCGGTTGTGATTCATCATGGGGGTGTTAATACCACAGGTCAGGCTCTTCGATCAGGCCGCCCACAGCTTGTGGTGCCACTGGCGCATGATCAATTTGACAATGCGGCCCGGATGGTCAGGCGTGGCTTCGGCCTGACATTACCTAAAGCCCAATTCACGGCGGACCGTGCCACCCATTTAATCAGGCAACTCCTAACAGAAAATTCATTTAAGGCAAACGCCGTAGCGGCGGCTGAAGTTGTCAGAAGCGAGCCGGGGGCGGCCGGAGCGGCTGAAGTGATCCATCAATTTCTTCAAAGCAGGATGCCCGATGCCAAGCCTTGAACGAAGAGCTTATATTACTGGTGGGGCGGGATTTATCGGCGGCCATCTTGTACGATTGCTGAAGGATGAAGGCTGGCAGGTGGTGGTGCTCGAAAGGCCGGATATTCGACCAGATCTATTACCGGCAGATGTGGAATTAAGGCTGGCGGATATTCGCGATAAGTCTCAGGTAGAGAAAGCACTTACCGATTGTTCTGGGGCAGTGGTTTATCATTTGGCGGCCAATCCGCATTTATGGGTGCGTGATCGGGATGAGTTTGACCTGGTGAATCATCAGGGGGCCCGGCATGTGCTTGACTGTGCCTTGGCGGCTGGTGCGTCGCGCGTGCTCCATTGTTCGACAGAGTCAATACTTACAAAAAATAGACTTCCCGCTGGCGAGATGATTGACGAGCAGATTGAGATTGCGGAGTCAGACGCTGTTGGCCCCTATTGCCTTTCGAAACTCAGGGCGGAGAATTACGCCAGGTCTCTGGCTGAAAAGAATTTACCGGTTGTAATCGCCAACCCGACAATGCCAGTTGGGCCGAATGATCCGGGGCCAAGCCCACCGACATGTCTGATCCGCGATTTTCTGGCTGGCCAGATGCCAGGTTTTATGGAATGTACGCTGAATTTAGTGGATGTGCGGGATGTTGCGATTGGACTGATCAAGGTCATGCAGGCAGGCAGGCCGGGGGCACGTCATATTTTAGGAGGTGAAAACCTGACGCTTCATACACTTCTGCAGATACTCGGATCGCTCAGCGGCCGACCTGTACCAAGGCTTAAAATTCCTTATGTCATTGGTTTAACTTATGCTTATGCCAGCGAATGGATGGCGGATTATGTGACTGGAAAGCGGCCACAGGCGACCGTGACGGGGCTGAGGCTTGCCCGAAGGTTGATGCATTTTGACGGGAGTCGCACCCGGAAGCAACTCGGCTGGCAACCACGCCCGATTCAAATATCGCTGGTGGATACATTGACATGGCTCAACTTGTTAAGTAACAATAAGTAGTTTATAATGGCATAATGCATAAAAAA
>JBILGL010000690.1:0-3094 GCA_044351075.1 Isosphaeraceae bacterium
GATCGCACCTGAAGTGGATATGACCGTCAAGTTTGTCGCATTGACATTGACAAGTGCAATATTTGCACCGGTGATTGTCAGCTCGTCCATCACTGAAAGACGGCCGACGGAATTGCCCAGCAGCACTTGGCCAGTGCCCGTGTTAATTGTTAAAATACCATATTGATAAACCGGATAATAACGAAGAACAACAAGGCCCGAGCCGCCGCTGGCTCCCGCTGAAGCTGATTCACCGCCGCCACCGCCACCGCTGTTGGTCGTTCCGGCAACAGGAGAACTAATGTTGTCAGAACCACGTCCGCCACCGCCAAAGCCACCATTGCCGAATACATCGGCTCCGAATCCGCCGCCACCTCCGCCATAATACTGGCCTGTGATGACGCTTAGTGTACCCGCCCCGCCAGAGCCACCGGTTGCAGTCGTATTGCCTACCAGCGATCCATCGCTGCCATTTGCCGATGATCCGGCACCACCGCCGGCATACGCCCCTGACCCGCCGCCATTGCCACCTTTCAGATTTCCGACACCTGTAATGCCTGTCGTGAATCCGGCACCTGCGCCGCCACCGCCAGTCCAGCCACTTGAACTACCGGCATTGGTTGTTCGCGAGCCGCCTCCGCCACCTATCGATGTGATTGTGCCAAATGTCGAATTCCCACCATTACTTCCAGCACTTGAAGATCCTCCCGGCCCGCCGGCACCGACCACCACGCTGATTGTTCCACTGACGGCATAACCCATCTGTTCCTGGACCTGGCCACCACCGCCGCCACCCCCACCGCCACCGCCAGCCCCCGCTCCGCCGCCGCCGCCGCCGGCAACCAGCAGAACATCAACCGTGGAAACACCGGCCGGAACCACCCAGCTTGTGCTTCCCGTGCTTGTAAAATTCGTGTAGTTGGCCGTTGTGCTTGTGACACAGCCGGAATCAATAAGGCCTGTTACAGTCAGGTTGGCATTACCCGTCGTCAGGGCCACCTGGCCTTTAATAATTAAATTACCGGTGTAAATCTGTTCGCTGTTCGTTGTGCTGATATTCTGTGTCAGTAGAATATTTCCGGCGGTGACAGAAACCACCCCACCTGCCGAGATCGTGCCCAGCGTCAGGTTTCCCGGCTTATTGAGTGTAATATTGGTGCCACTGGCCGCCAGAGTGCCAAAACTGCTGCTGAGATTATTCAGAGTGATATTGCCGCTTGTCCCGCTGCCGCCAGAAATAAAATAACCGGTGCCACTGACACTGATATTGGTGCCAGTGCTCTGGCTGACCGAGCCCGATGTTGAATTGACAGTCAGGCAACCTGCGGCATTGACATTGCCCAGCACAATAGCATTGGCGCTGGTGATAGCGATATTGGTTCCACAGGCAGTGATACAGCCACTGGAATAAAAGTTGTTTGTGGTATTATTGAGTGTGATATTGCCGCTTGAGCCGCTGCCTGAAGTCACAAAATTTGCTGTTCCGGCCACCGTCAGGCGGGTTCCAGGTGCTTGCGATATTGCCCCGCCCTGCGATGAGATCGTGAGGTTGCCTGGCGTGCTGATCTGAGCGAGCACGATGGCGTCGGATTCATAAACCAGAATATCCGAAGCACAGGCCTGGAACTGATTAAGATTATTGGTTGCATTATTCAGTGTAATATTGCCACCGGCAACGATATTTGCCACGCCGCCGATCGTGAGATTGCCTGCAACTGAGCTGGTAACATTGCCTGCTGTCTGAAGATTGAGATTACTTGAAAAACTGAATGGTGCTGAATTGAAAAGATTGGGCGTTAATGCATTACCAGGATTTAAATTACCGGCGGTAATTCGACTACTGTCGCTGTCTGATAAACCAAGGGCTGCGTTTGAATCGCTGCCACCCAGATCGATTGGCAGGCCATGAGTCAGAATTGAGACAATGCCGGAGGTAGTTGCATTAACGGTTGAATCCACACCAATTTCGAGCGAATTGGCATTAAAGCGAATCAATCCACCATTGGAAAAAAGCGTTCCATTGGCAAGGTTGACATTCAAGGCCGAATCATTGGCCGTGCAGGCGTTGATAAAAATTTGGCCTGCGGATAATGATGAGGGAATCAATGAGCCATCAACGTCAATCACAACGGCTGAAGAGGAAATATCCGTACCCTGAGAATTGGCATTGATATTGATCGAGCTAAATTCTGTATTAACGTTCAGGCCCAAAAGCGAAACGCCGACTGAATTAATACCTGTGCCAGTGCCACTTGTACCGTTAAATGTGACATTACCGGCCGTGACGATATTTAAAACACCGCCTTCGATTTTTATACCAAGATTATCTGTGCCGGGATCTGCGCCTTGAGAAATGCCTGAAACGAATATATCTCCAGTAGAAACATTTAAGGTTGTAGTAGCAATAAATGAACCTATTTCAGTTCCGCCTGTTCCAATACCACTTATACCATTAATATTAACATTACCATTTATAATATTTACATTAGGTCCGCTTAGAAAAACCCCATAATCATTTGAGCCAGTACCTCTTGATTCACCTGAGATATCTAAGTTTCCTGAATTGATTGTAATTGCGCCTGCCGCTAGCGCCACCGCGTATTCCGATCCAACAGATCCGTTTCCGCTCAGTCCAGTAAAATTCACATTGCCAGTTCCATTAACTGTCGCATTCAGACCAAAAGAAAAAATCCCGTAATCAAAATTAGTAGAACCATTTGAAACCCCATCCAACTGTATTGAACCATTATTCGTTTCTATCGTTGAAGTATTAATATTAATGCCAACTTGAGAAACTGATATATTATTTCCGCTATTTCCAATAATGTTGATATCTCCGCTATTTATTGTATTAATTGTTGCATTATCAATATAAACACCAGTTGTGTTTGCTGCTCCATCACCAGACCTCCCCCGAATTTCAATTGATCCATCGAATGATGTCACTTGATAATTCGTAAGATAAATCCCGAAAAAATCACCTGAAATATAACTACCTGAATCAGCCAGTAATGAAATATTCCCGGTTTCGGTTGTTATTGAACCATCTGCCAGCAGAATATTGCGTGCATTAAACAGAATCGTACCTGCCTGGTTTGTGGAAATGGTATGATTG
>JBILGL010000095.1:0-10401 GCA_044351075.1 Isosphaeraceae bacterium
ATTGAGACACATCAGGCATGGCAGGCCTCTGGAAATCGATCTCCGGTTTTTCAATTGCGCTGGGTCGCCCGGAATGGCTCGCATTATTGCCCATTCTGGCAATTCTTTATTTTTTCTGGAGTCGCCGTAGCCTTGCCGGTCTAGGTCGATGGCGTGGGCGGTTTGCCAAATTGGCTCGACTGCTGGTCTTATCGCTGATTGTGTTTGCCCTCGCAGAGCCTCAGATCGTATGGAAAAATGACCGCCTGACGACGCTTTATCTGGTTGATCTTTCGCAGTCTGTCCCGCGTGATCGTATTGAACCGATGCTCAATTTCGTGCGACAAAGCACGCTTGAACATCGCAAGGCCGACGATTTGGCCGGTATGGTTGTTTTCGGTAAAAACGCACGAGTGGAAGTGCCCCCTGCCCCTTCCGAAATTCGCTTTCTGGGCGTCGAGAGCACACTTCAAACGGATAATTCTGACCTCGCCGGCGCCCTGAAGCTGGCCATGGGTAGCTTCCCTGAAGACTCAGCCCGCCGTATCGTGCTCATTTCCGATGGCAATCAGAATCGTGGCAACGCCTTTGAGCAAGCTCTTCAGGCCAAGGCTCAAGGCATTCAGATAGACGTTCTGCCCGTCGATTACAACTACGACAACGAGCAGGAAGTGCTTGTTGAGAAAGTCAGCCTGCCAGCGGATGTCAAAGTCGGTGAAACGGTTAACCTGAATGTCGTTTTGCGGGCCACAGCGCCGGCAAAGGGCTTTTTGCAGGTGTTTCAAAATGACTCAAAGGGTGGCCGCACTCCGGCCGTCGGCAATGAGCAGCCGATCCCGATTGAATTGCCTCGAGGCGTTACAGTTTATACGCTCAAGCAGGTCATTCGATTCTCAAGCTTTTATCGATTCTCGGCCGAGTTTATTCCTGATCGTACGACTGCTGACAAACGTGCTGTGAACAACATTGCCGAAGGCTTCACCCAGGCCCGTGGCGAGGCCAAGGTATTACTCATTGAATCTCGCCTGGGCGAGCATGAAAATCTTGTCAAAGCGCTTGAAGAAAAGAAGATTGAGGTCGATACGCTGCTGGCACCCACCATTGATGGTGGCGGCGATAACGGCGGCGATCAACTTCCCACTGATATCGGCCAGCTTCAGCCCTACGATGCCGTTATTCTTGGTAATGTGCCAAAGGATTCATTCTCTACCAGTCAGATCGCCCTTCTTGAGCGAAATGTGCACGACATGGGTGCCGGCCTGATTATGCTGGGAGGAGACAAATCTTTTGGCGCGGGTGGCTGGCGAAATACACCGGTGGAAAAGGCCTTGCCGGTGGATATGGAAATTAAATCCATGAAAGTCACTGGCAAGGGAGCACTGGTGATGATCATGCATGCCAGTGAAATCGCCGAAGGTAATTACTGGCAGAAAGTGGTGGCACAGGAGGCCCTGAAAACGCTCTCTCCGCTTGATATGGCTGGCATGCTTCATTGGCAGGGCACCGAAAGCTGGCTTTTTACGCTTCGTGAAATTAGCAACAGCCGAGACATTATGCTTCGGGCCATTGATCGCATGACACCCGGCGATATGCCCGACTTTGACCCTAGCCTGCGCATGGCAGCCAACGCACTTTCCAATACGGATGCCGCCAGTCGGCTGGTGATCATCATTTCCGATGGCGACCCGACCCCGCCCACCACTCAGGCGATTAATCAGCTGATTCAGGCCAAAGTTCAGGTAACAACTGTCCTTACTGCAGCCCATGGCAACGATATTCAGGGGCTTCGCACCATGCAGGATCTGGCCCAGCGCACCAAGGGCCGGTTTTACAATGTGACAAACCCTCGTGCCCTGCCCCGGATTTATCAGAAGGAAACACGGCTGATTTCTCGCCCACTCATCTTCGAGCGTGGCCAGCCATGGGCTATTACCGTTGCCAGCTCGACAGAGCCCATTCAGGGCCTGCCAAGCTCTTATCCGGGTATTAGTGGGCTGGTGCTGACAAGTCTGAAAGAAAGCGAGCTTGTGGCAGCACCTTTGCTTTCGCCCCAGCCAACTGGTCAGGTCAACCCGCTGCTTGCCCACTGGACATACGGCCTCGGCCGGTCTGTTGCATTTACTTCTGACGCAGGTTTCAAATGGACAACGGCGTGGCCGTCGTGGGATCAATATGCGGCATTCTGGTCGCAGGTGGTGCGATGGGCCATGCGGCCGACAGACAACTTAAATATGACGATGAACCTGCGCCGCGAGGATGGCAAAATCAAGGTTGTGGTTGACGCACTGGATAAATCTCAGCAATTTCTGAACTTCCTCCAAATTCAAGGGGCCGTGGTTCGCCCTCTTGGAGCGAATGCAAATGCTCCTGAAAATCCTGAGAGCAACCAGTTGAAATTAGTGCAAACAGCCCCTGGCCGCTATGAAGCCACGATCGATAACGCTGAATCACGGGGTAATTATTTCGTCAGCCTGGCCTATAGTGGCCCGGGCGGTGCCAAGGGTGTCCTATCCACTGGTATTTCAGTGCCTTATTCTGAAGAGTATCGCGAGCTGAGGTCAAATCCTGGTGAGCTGGAGAGCCTGGCCCGCGTGACCGGCGGCACAGTTTACGACTGGAAAATGCGGCAGGACGTGATCGACATGCCCGGCACGGTGGCGGGAAATAACCCGTTTCGACGCGATGAGATGACGCGACCGGCCTCAGGTTTTCAAGATATCTGGCCAAGCCTTCTGGCTGCTGCCGCTTTTGTTTTTCTGACAGATGTTGGGGTGCGGCGGCTGGCCCCTGATTTCTCGGGATTGGCCGAGAGAATTCGCCAGCTGCGTGGCGAAAAAGCTGTGAAAATCGAACATGGCAGCCATCTGGATCAGCTTAAAACGACGAGCCGGGAAGCACGTCAGTCGCAGCCTCGTCGAGAAAGCGGCGACTTTGCCGATCGCCTTGCCCGGCAGTCTGAATCTGCATCAACCCAGGCTTCGGCCAAGGCTGCAAAGACGGCTCAGGCTTCGGCCGCGAAAACATCTCCCGAAACACAGCCTGAAAATCCACAGGATTCATACACTAGTCGGCTATTAGCCGCCAAGCGAAAAGTCTGGGAAGATCAGGATCAGAAATAAACAGTTAAACGATCATCATCAACCGGAAGAGACACCATGAGCACAGACCAGTCAGCGGAATTTCAGTCGAAAGTTGAATCGTTCCGGCGGGACTTCGAAAAGGTCAGGGCCGAGCTCAAAAAAGTCATTGTTGGCCATGAAAATATCATTGATGGTGTGGTCACGAGTCTCTTCGTAGGTGGCCATATACTGCTGGAAGGCGTGCCGGGTCTTGGCAAAACGTTGCTTGTTCGCACGCTGTCTGAAGCCGTTCAGCTTGATTTCAGCCGAGTTCAGTTCACGCCCGACCTCATGCCGGCCGATATTCTGGGCACAAACATCGTGATGGAAACGCCCGATGGCCGCCGCGCGTTCGAATTCCAACGCGGGCCAATCTTCGCCCAGATCGTGCTGGCCGATGAAATCAATCGTGCGACGCCCAAAACCCAGTCTGCCTTGCTTGAGGCGATGCAGGAGCAATCTGTCACCATCGGTGGCACGATTCACAAGCTCAAGAAGCCATTTTTTGTGATGGCAACGCAAAACCCGATCGAGCAGGAAGGCACTTACCCCCTGCCTGAAGCGCAGCTCGACCGCTTTCTTTTCAAGCTTGTCGTTGGATATTCCAACCGTGAGGAACTCAATGAAATTCTGGACCGGACGACGCGTGGGGTGACGGCACAGATCAACCGCGTGATTGACGGCGAAACACTCATCGCGCATCAGGCCACAGTTCGGCAGGTGATCATCGCACCACATGTTCAGGATTACGCAGTGAGGTTGGTTCTGGGCACTCATCCCGGCGGCCAGTTTGCGGCTGAAATTACCAACCGCTTCATTCGCTGGGGATCAAGCCCTCGCGGAGCCCAGACTCTTGTGCTTGCAGCTAAATCAAGGGCCCTGCTGGAAGGCCGCTATAATGTGAGTTTTGAAGATATTCGCCGCAGCCTTCTGCCAAGCCTTCGCCACCGTATTCTTCTGAATTTTGAAGCACAGGCTGAGGGGAAAGACGCCGACGACATTCTGCTTGAAGTGCTTGCCAGTGTCCCTGAAATGGCAGAGAACAAGGTCTCTAAATCAGCCTGAGGCTTGCCATGACTCGAGATATTTACGACGCCACACCGCTGCAAGTCAGTGTGAATATGCCGGAAACGGTGCCCCTGAGGCCCACCCGGCAGGACAAACTCTTTTTGGCCCTGGTGCTGGCAATTGTTCTTTTTCTCAGCCTTTCCGCGTTTTTTCTGGACACTTCAGTCAGCCTGCTGCTGGCCATGGGCGGCTGTCTGGTGGTGCTTGAAAGCTGGCACACCGCGCTGCTTTTTCTGGAGCGGCACGAACCTGACGCCAATCAGGCAAGACTTCTGATTCATGTCGGAGCCCTTATGCCATGGCTGATGATCCTTGGCTTATCTGCACTTTTCATGCTGGGGCTTTTCTGGCTGAGCGATTATCTCTACTACACCCAATCTGCTTGAAAAAAACGAATAAAGAGCCTGTCAAATGACAGAAAATGCGGCAGAAGTTCTTCTGACACCTGAATTCATGCATAAGCTGGACAGGCTTGAACTGGCCAGCCGCCGCATTGTTCAGGGGCGACTTCAGGGCGAACGCCGCAGCCGACGTCGAGGCACTTCTGTCGAATTTGCAGACTATCGCAATTATTCGGTGGGCGATGATCTGCGGCGAATTGACTGGAACATTTACAGCCGCTTGGAAAAGCTCTTTTTGAAGCTTTTTCTGGAAGAGGAAGACCTTCGTGTGCATACGCTGGTGGATACCAGTTTATCCATGAATTTTGGAAGTCCGACGAAGCTGTTTTTTGCCAAAAAAATCGCCGCCGCGCTTTCCTACATTGGAATGGTGCATCACGACCGTGTCACGGTAGAGGCCTTCGCTTCAAGCTTGCAGGGCGATAGCCCAGGGCCCATGCGTGCCCGCTCACAGATTCATCGACTACTGCATTATCTGGAAAAATTGCTGCCAGCCGGCTCCAGCGACATGACAAGTGCTATCAAGGCCTTCGCCATGCGACATAGCGGCCCCGGTGTCGTGGTGGTGATCTCTGATTTTCTGGATAAAAATGGCTATGAAACTGCGCTGAGATACTTGATCGCTCGCAATTTCGAGGTCTATGTCATTCATGTGCTTTGTCCGGAGGAAGTTGAGCCCACCCTAACCGGAGATCTGCGATTGCTTGATGCCGAAGATGGTGATGTCGCCGAAATCACCATCACCGCCCCCCTGCTCGACCGCTATCGCCGCACATTAGAAGCTTTCAAAACCGGCATGCGGGATTGGTGTACCCAGCGCGGGATTCATTACACTTTCACCACAAGTGACGCCTCCTTTGAGCGACTGGTTCTTGAATACATGCGCCGAAATGGCCTGGTAAAATGAAAATACAACCAGAAATGCAATTGAGAGATTTTAATCATGCTGCCTGAAGTCACCAGCGACTGGATTTTCTATGGCCTGTCCGGCCTCTTTGTCGCGTATCTCTTATTCATTTTTCTGACCAAATCCAAAAGGCTCAGACAGCGAGAAGAGCTTTCCAAAAACAATTCAGGCATTGATCTTTAATGCAATGACCGCGAATAGGGTAATTTCAATTGACAGGATTGCATGATGGGCAGTTTCATTAATCAAAACCTGCCGGTTCAATTTAAAACGTCGCTTGGCCCTGCCCTTTGGGCTGCGTTGCTGGCTGTGCCTGCCTGCATCCTTCTGCTCTACTTTCTCAAATTAAAACGCCAGCCGGTTGTGATATCATCGACGCTTCTATGGCGCAGAAGCATGGAAGATCTTCGGGTTAACAGTCTTTTTCAAAGGCTCAGGCGAAATATCCTGATGTTCTTACAGTTGCTTCTGGCATTTCTGATATTAATTGCCCTTACTGGCCCTAAATGGGCGGACCAGGGCACACAAAGCCGCCGGCTGATTATTGCAATTGATAATTCTACGAGCATGTCTGCGACAGACGTAAAACCTGATCGTCTCACATTCGCAAAAAATCAGGCTTTGGAGGTGATTGGCCGTATGAGCTCGGCCGATCTGGCAATGGTTATTGCATTTTCTGATACGTCTGAAGTTGTATCCAGCTATACATCCAACAAAAACTTGCTTCGTCAGAAAATTCAGGCCATTGAGCCGACGCAGCGAAGAAGCGACTTGCGGGATGCCCTTCAGGTGGCTGACGGACTTGCGAACCCGTCGCGGCAGATGGATGGCGTTGTTGCTTCGGAAGAGACTACCCCCCGACTGATGATTTATACTGATGGCGGTTTTCAGGACATACAAGGCTTCAGCCTCGGTAATCTTGAGCCCGAACTGGTGGTGATCGGCAATGGACCACCAGTATTTCAGGTTGGGCAGAATGAGAATAAAACCAGTTTTGCTTCCAAAAACACGGCGATTCTTGCCCTTCAGGCTCGGCGCAACGAAGAATCGCCCAATACTGTGGAAGTATTTGGTCGAATTAAAAATTATGACGCCGCTGATGCCGCCACTGAATTGAAACTTTATCGATTGGGTTTAAACGGCGATCAAAAAACGTTGATTGATGCGATTAAGTTGGAATTGACGGGTGAAAGTGAACGCGGATTTCAATTTACAATTGCTGACATTGGTCCTCAGGCCCTAATGGTTGAATCTTCGTTTGAGGATGATCTGAAAATCGATAATATTGCCTATGCTGCAATTGAGCCTGAGAAAAAGCCTAAGATCAGGCTTGTGACCAAAGGTAATAGGTATCTCTCCAATTTCTTTAAATCATCAGGGCTGAGAAATGCAATCGATTTTTCTGAAATGCTGCCCGATGACCTTGCCAAGCCGGAAGTTCAGAATGAATTGAAGCTCGGGACGCTTTCGCTTGTTATTTTTGACGCCTGTGCGCCGTTAATTGATTCGCCGCAGTCCAATTGTCTCTATTTTGGTGCATTTCCGCCCGGCAAGAAGTTTGAATCATTGAGATCGTTTCAGAATCCGGCTGTTCTCGACTGGGACAGCACCAATCCGATTCTGCAATATATTCGCGACCTGGGGCAGATCCGTATCAATACTGTGCAAGTTCCTGATCCTCTACCGGCTGGAGTGAGAGCTCTTATCGAAAGCGATAAGGGGCCGATATTGACAAGCTCACCCAGAGAAGGTTTTATGGATGTCGTTGTCGGCTTTGCTCTGACTGATGAAAAATCATTTAATACAGACTGGTTTCTCAAATATAGCTTCCCATTATTCCTGAGCAACTGTCTGCAACAGCTCGCTGGTCTTTCCGGTGAAAATGCGGATCAGTCTCATGCCCCCGGCAGCTCTTTTGCGATCGCTGTGCCGGGTTTTGCAGGTGAATCATTACAAATTCATCCGCTGGAAAATACAACCCTCTTAGCTAATTCTTTGAATGTTGATTCCAGTGGCCGCGCTGCAATCACTGCACCTGCAAATCAAGGTGTATTTGCCGTGAAATCAACGGATAAGCTTGTTGATATTTATTCTGTTGACCTATTTGATGACCGGGAAAGTGATCTTTCTACACGAGGCCTTGCACCGGCCGGTGCACCTGAATCAGTTGCGGCTAATTATCAAATAAAAATCGGATTTACGCCTGTCACGGGTAAAGGTGAAAGCAACGGAATTTATAGCCCACTCTGGAAAATTGTTGTCGTTATCGGCTTAATCATTTTGTCGATTGAATGGTTCATTTACAATCGACGAGTTGCTCTGTAAATAAGACAATTTTAAGTAAAATATCAATCGACAATCAACCAGCCTTTTTTGCGGGCATATTTCCTTAAATTCCGCTTGGGCCTTACTGCCACCGCCTTGCCCATGCCTTCCATCAGAAAGCGGTCGCTGTAATTATCGCCATAAGCCACGCAGTCAGCCGGGTCAATTCCCTGCATTTCACACCATTGGTGGGCCCAGTGCAGCTTGCCGGGTCCATAACAAACAGGGCCTTCGCCGCGACTGACGATGAATCCACGTCTCTCCACCAGCGGCGTACCGATTGTTTCTTCAGCCCAGAGATAGACTTTCAGCGATTCCAGCGTGTGCCGAAGCGACGAAGAAACCAGCACTAGCCTCGCCCCCTTCCGTCGGGCATTATCCAGATGATCAAGCACGCCGGGGAAGAGATTTGGCTTGACGTCGCGGGCGAAACAATCGTAGCCAATGCGTTCCAGATCAATAATTGGCACGCGGTGTAAGGTCTCGATCGCATGATCGAGCAATCGGCCGTAATCCAGCCTCCCAAACCGATGCTGCAGGCCATACCATGCGGACCGAAGAAAAAATGAGCCTTTGACGATGCCACGTTTTTTCATCTCCAGCCCGACAAAATATGCGGTCGTGCCGGGATGAAGCGTGCCATCCACGTCAAGAAAAAAGACTTTGGGGGTTTTGTCGGCGTAGTCTGGCCAGTTCATTTGATTTCAGCCCAGTGCCCGGCGAATCATGGAATGGGCGCTCTGACGAAGAGACTCCGCCTGATCTGCCCCAGCCGCTTCCAGCAAAATGCGAACAATTGGCTCGGTATTGCTCGCCCGCAGATGAAGCCAGGTGGTGTCATCCATGCGTGCATGAAGGCCGTCGCGGCGATCAATGCGAGCCGAAGGATACGATTTTGAGATTTCTTCAGCCACACCTTCTAAAGCCGCTTTTGCAACGGCCGAACCGCCGGGCGGCAGGTCGATTTTATCTTTGATCATCTCCAGCTTCGGCCAGGGTGAAATGAGTTCCTTCAGCGAAGTGCCTGCAGGGGCCTCTGCCAAGGCTTCCAGCACAAGGGCTGCCCCCATCAGGCTGTCTCGGACCCAGCCAACTCGCGGGTCAATCACGCCGCCGTTGCCCTCGCCGCCGATGAGGCCGCGGTTTTGCCGCAAGCCTTCCACCACATGAAATTCGCCCACGGGGGTGCGAATCACTTCCCGGCCAAATTCGCGGGCGACTGCGTCAATCATCGCCGAAGTCGAAAGGTTGGCCGCGAGTGGGCCCGCCGGGCCACCATGGCGTAGCCGCTGTGCCGCTGCGATTACCAGTGTGTATTCCTCGCCGATAAATGAGCCATCACGGTCCAGCAGAGCCAGGCGGTCGGCATCGGGGTCTAGAACCAACCCAAGATCAAGGTCGCCTGCGCCTGACATGAGTTTCGCGATGGTTGACAGGTTGGAGACAGTTGGTTCTGGTGTATGATCATAAATTCCGTCGGGCTTGGTGCCTATTGAAAGCACGCGACAGCCGAGACGGCGAAGCAACTTTTCCAGTGAGGGCCCGCCGCCGCCATGGCATCCGTCGAGCATGACTCGAAATGAGCGGGAGGCGATCAGATCAGCATCCACCAGAGCACAAACGGCGGCGACATGGTCTTCATCGGCATCTTTAACTGTATGCAGCGAGCCAATTTGCGAAATGGCAGCCCACCGGCTCTGCCCGGTTTCAAATCGCTCGAGCATGGCTTTGCCCAGCTCGGGTGATAGCACCATGCCCTCTGGCTGGAAGAATTTCAAGCCATTGTATTCTTTAGGGTTATGGCTTGCGGATATCTGGATTCCGCCTGCGCTGCCAGTGGTGCGAACATAGCGGCCGAGGGTTGGGGTGGCGATGGGGCCAACGGAGAGCACGTCAAAGCCGCTGGCGAGCAGAGCTGAAGTGACGGCATGTTCAAAAACTGGGTGCGATAATCTGGCATCGTGACCCAACACGATGGAGCCCGGCGATTCAAGCCCGGCTGCATAGGCGGCGACGAATCTAGCGGCGACAATCGGGTCAAGGCCGTTGCCAACAAGGCCGCGAAGGCCTGAAACGCTGGCGATGAGAAGAGGGCTTGAAGCGGTCATTTATGGCTTTCAACGATTCCATCACTTCTGGCAATGGGCAAGGCATGGCCCGCCGTTTCATCTGCCGCGATGAACGGTTAAGATATTGTGACCAAAAGTAGAGGCGTGTGCCAAGTAGAGTTTGATCGCGCAACAACCAAAGACAATCGAGGCAACATGGCTGACGATAAGACTGGCAGCAGGCAGGGACGCAGGGAAATTCCGCCTCGGGTGAAGATTGACGATCAGGGACGGTGGACGCTTGTGCCGCCCCACTGCGTTTTTGAGCTTGAGCCGGACCTGGCCGATATTGAAATGCTCATGAAAGAAGGCGATTTCGAGGCAGCCCGTGATGGTGCACTCTATCTGCTTGAGGAGTGCCAGGATATGACTGCGGCTCACCTGCTCCTGGGCAAGATTGCTGAGAAGGAAATCAAGGACCCCAATATCGCCCGGGCTCATTATGCATACGTTTTTGAAATCACATTGAAATGGCTGGGTCGAAACAGTTTGGG
>JBILGL010000097.1:0-10400 GCA_044351075.1 Isosphaeraceae bacterium
ATTCTGATCAGCTGACGATTTGGAAACAATCTCGTCGATGAAACAAATGAATAATGCCCGGCAGGATTGCCGGAAAATGGGTCATGAATGACCATTGAAGCCGAGAAAGGACGCTCGCCGCCATGAAAACCCGTCGTTATCTGCTGGGATTGATCATCAGTTCATCGCTGGCCAATGTTGGTTGTGTGATGTTTGACGGTGCCGACAACTTCCCTCAGCCATGCTATGGCGGGGATTGCCAGGGTGGCTCATTGCTCATGCGTGGCAATGAAAAATATGGCCACAATGGTGCATATATGGGCGAGCCGGTTTATACCCCGACAGCGCCAGTAATTCCAGGCGGAGCCCCGATTCCTCCGGGCGTAACTGAAATTCAGGAAGCCCCGGAGCCTGAGACAATTAAAAAACCAAAAGACGCTGACAAGAGCACTGAAATGACACCGGTGCCGGCAGCCGCACCTGCGCCGACCCCAACACCGCCCGTACCAACACCCCCTCGACCAGGCTTCTGATTAAATTAATCGGATTCGAAGTGACGAAGAGCAGTCCGGTCGGCTGCTCTTCGTTCATCTCTTTTGATACTGACTTGATCAATAAGAATCAGCACTGATGACTTCGCCACCGTTTCGGGTGGAAAGTGCGTGATATGGCAATATCCGACGAGACTTTTATCTGATATAACTATTAAGATCCGCACTAAACTATCAAACCGATTTAAATGATCTGATATCGAACTAAATTCTCTGATAGATTCATCTTCTCGAGTGCTCGAGACCAGCTATTTCGATGCCATTTTGTATCAGTAAAATACAAGATTATTTTTGGATCAATAACGCATCATTCTGATATAGAGTTTTTATAATGTCATCACATCACAAATTGCAAGTTGGTTTTATCATAATAATAAATATCCGTATATCCCAGATTCCACATGATAATGTCAGGTTTTTATTGCAATGAAGGTAATAATTGATCGAAATGTATAACCGGAATTTATCGGATTTGGATCATTGAATTATTAAATCGGCATGTTCAATTCTGGGAAATCGATGATGGCATTTTTCATGATTTCAATTAACTTATTTCTTCTACAGTAATTAATTCAAACTTATCCTGGTTATCATTTCAAATCGGATTAATATAGAGAATGGAAAATCTTTTTAGATTACCTGGGGCGAAGAAGACACGAATTATTTTCTAATCGTATTTTGTTGATAATGGAATCAGCTTTCATACGCAATACCGGAGTTAAAGATGATCTAATTCTTAAAAGTTGTTCGAGTGCTGTTGCAGTGTCACCAGCCTGATAATAAATGGCTGCAATTTCAAATTGATCTTCCATGGAATTATCTGGATCGATCATAGAAATTGCTAACCTAGCTTCAATTGCACCTGAATAATTGTTAATATTAAGCTCACAAAAGGAAATCGCGGAAAGGCAACGGCGTTGTAAAAGCCTGGTTTTTTTTGAAGAATCAGCGAGTGAGTTTAAGAGTTTTAATCCACTTTTATACTGTTGGATACTCTCCCAATACTTTTTTTGCTGAAAAAGTATTGAACCTTTCAGAAGATAGTAATCTGGATTCATATCATTCAGATTTCCTAATTCATCCATTGCAGAATCAAATTTTCCCAACTGTGCAAAAACTCCCGCCCTCCTGAGCGATGTAGAAACATTTGGTTGCTTAATCTCTAAAATCAGTTCATTTTCCATCTGTTGCAAATCAGCTTGTAATTTGATTAAATCATTCCGGCCTGGGTAATATTTTAATAACTGATTACAAACCTTTATCGATTTGGATACCATAGACTGCGACATGGAATTCTGCAATGATTCCTGAAGTTCTGATAGATAATAAGGTAAGTAAATACGCGGAAAAACAATTGCTATAAAAAGTGCGACAATTATTTCTGATATTACAGGACTTCTTCCAAAAATATTCTGAACCATCACTGATCGAGTAAGGAATACAATTAAAACAACAAATAATAAAGTCATTATTACATAGTAAAAGTAATAGAAATCTTTAATGGCCGGTAGCTCATCTCTGGAATTCATAAGTAATAGTACAATAAGTAGAGAGAAAATTGGAATAGAACCAAATAGGATCCTGAATCGAACCTTGATTACTGATATTAATAAGATGCCGATGAGAGTGCCCAAATAAATGCTTGTAAGGAATGTAACAAGCGCGATTGGCGATACAAGTTCACGCATTTTCTACTCTATTCGTCAGCAGACTTGAGTTCTTTGGCTCTTTCAATTTCCAGATCCAAGCATCAAAAGAATAATGTAAAAATGCGGCCCACAGGTTAATTGCAGCAGAGACTTCAGGGTCAAAAGACTGTAAGCCGACTAATATTAATGCAATAAAGATCATGAATCCGGTAATTTTCATTCGCAGGAGACTTGTGGATTTTTGACCATAGAAACTTTGATCTCTGGTGATGACATAACGCGAAACTATTGCAAAGTATTCTGTGGAATGGAAAACGGAAGATGCCAATAATAAACCATTAGCAACGCCAGAAAGGTGAAATACATTTGACATTAATATTCCTCCATATATTGAAACAAAACTAATGAAATAAAATGCAGATGGAATAGAGCTAAAGATATTCAGTAATAATGCAAGTAATAGCATGACAGGAAGTCCAATGACTGCAATAATCTGAAGTAAATGATTTATTAAATTAGTATTAAGTGAATTAATTGGTACCATTAAGATAACAATGGTCAGTATGATCCGGAGTAACCACTTAAAATAAGATGGTATAATAATATTGTTTTTTCTGCAGTATATTGCAAGAACACCACTATGCTGAGCAGCGAAGTGAAAAGCATTCCATGTATAGTCGATCCAGAGGAGGCAAATGAGGTAATCGAATTTTATCTTGAGTATTAGAATCAGGACAGCAAATGAAACGGCAGTAAGTGCCATCTGGTTTTGTCTGGCAACACGGCGGCTTGAATCGGAAACTACGAGAAAAAGAGTGATCCATCGGTGAGGACTACTCAACAAATAGGCGTGAATGAATTGGATCGGACTGGTTTCGTTTCCAGAAACCAGTCCAGGCAAAAGTAATACTGGCCAAAGGCAATTACAGATGAAAAGAGAATCAATCACTGGATTAAAAACCCAGTAACTTCTGGAATTTACAGTATTAATTGACTGGTGCATTCTTAAATTTCCAGCCATCAGCAGTTTTAACCAACTCCCATTCAAAAACACGATCCTTGTTAGATTCAGTGGGTGATGAGACTGATTTCTTCTTTCGGCTGATTAATACCTCTGTTGTGACCTTTACTTTTACTTTAGCGGAGCCGCTGCGGACAACTGGCAATTCGGCAGCTTCAAATTGTAAGTTAATATATTTTTTTTCATCTTCCCTGGTTGGCTTTGAGCCTTCAACAAATGACGCGGCAAAAGCTGGGGAACCGACTTTATCGGATAATGCCTGTACATAAGTGGCGACGTGCACTGGATTATCAGACTGAGAAATATCAGACTGGTTATCTGAGCCACCACAGCCAATTAATATACTTGCGAACATCAAAAACATGAGTGACCGGTTTGCAAACATTTTGGATATTCCTGGTATTATCAGAATTCTTAAACCGAAATCATCCAGGCAGGAGTGATAGCGTCCTGCCTGAATGATGGTTCACGATTGGAATTAATAAGCATCAGCCGAAATGACTTCAGCACCGGCGCGAGTTCCGAGACCGACCCAAACCTGCGAGCTGATTGTATCTTTGATGAAACGTACCGAACCATCAGCAAAACCCGTGTTTACGCCACCAGGATGACGGCTTCGTGCCGCCGCATGAAATGCTCCGTTAATACTTGAATGGAATGAAATATTATCGGTTCTCGTTGTGCCGCAAAACATAGGATTTGTGGGCGGAATCGTTGTTTCACAGGAAGGAATGATATCCTTGCCCTTGCTGTTAGGCGGATTTTTTGTCGTAAAGGAATTTCCACCGGCAGCCGAAGTCGCCCAAGTTCCTCGAATATCCCTGACGTTTGTTCCCCCGGGCGTTGCCTGATCCCATGTTGTAATTTCACTGAGCATGACCGTATTGGAAGTACCATCGCTAATCTGTGAAATCGATACTCCCCGACCTTTGCGTCCTGTTGGAGGATATTTGTCAATCGTCCGAATTGAAAAAACGCCAAGCATGGATGATGTCGGATTTGAGGTAGCCATACCATCCAATGCCGTCAGCATAGTATCGCCACCAAAGCAGCCGACGTAGTTTGATCGTCTCAGGGATTCGAGACTGATGCCAGAGAAGAAAATATTAAAGTCTGTTCCTGAGCTCGGGCAACGCCATGATTGCATGATCTGGCCACCCTGACTGCCATAAGCTGGTCGTCCATTGTCAAGATTATCAGCGGGATTGGCTTGAAAATACTCTTCATTTGCAGCCAAACCCTGATCAAGCAGGTCGGCAAGTGCACGCTGTTCAATAAAGCCATGCAACTGAAGTGGCCAAGCAGCGCCATAACACTGACCCTCTGCACCCAGCGAACGTGGAAATTGCGTGCCTGAGATAACCCAGCCCGGGAGATTTGCGGGGTCACGATATCCTGGGCCATAGCTAATCCCATTATTACTGCTTGTCGGAGCCTCAGGGGGTGCAGTAAATGACGACATTCTATCGACACAGCTTGGTTGCCCTGGAGGCAAATACCCATATACGTTTTCAAAATTGAACGTGGAGAGACAAATCTGCTTCATATTGTTTACGCATTGTGCCCGTCGGGCTGACTCTCTCGCTGATTGTACTGCTGGAAGCAGTAAACCAATTAACACAGCGATGATTGCGATAACAACCAGTAGTTCAATCAGTGTGAATGCGGATCTCTTGCGAATTGACATAGATTTCTCCTTGTGAAAATTACTGACTTTATTATATTAGTCATTCATTATGTTGATTTATCATAGAATCCATGAATAATAAATTAAACTAATTAGTGTTAATCAAGGCTGAAATTAAAAATAATTGCATATTAAATTCTCTAATAATTAACAATAAAACTTCGATCATTTGTTAATATCATCTAAGTCACTTTCAAACCTATCAGGAGAAATCAGATATGCCAGTTCGAAATATTGTAATTTCCAAGTCGATTTTGCTGCTGTACTTAGGTGTTTTTTCACCCTATATCGCGGCACATGAGCCAGAAAAGGTCGCAAATGATCTAATTTTCCGAGCCAGTCGTATTCCCGATCGAATTGTCCTGAATTTTACAGCAACACCAAAGACAAGCATTGGAGTAAATTGGCGAACCGATGCAGGAGACTATCCGGCTTTCATCGAATATGCCACCGCAAGCGATGGACCACAGGACCTGAAGGGCTTACAGAGAATCACCGCTGAAACTCAAAGTTTTGAAAGTAAAGCTGGCAAGGTCAAATTTCATTCAGCTGTATTGGCAGGTCTTAAGCCAGGAACTGCATATGTTTATCGAGTAGGTGACGGGGTAAACTGGTCAGAACTTTTCCAATTCAGAACCGAATCCGAATCACCTGAAGCCTTTCAATTCCTTTACTTTGGAGATGCCCAGAACGACATCAGGATGCATTGGTCGCGAGTTATACGACAAGCACAACGAGATGCGTCGAAGTCTGCATTCATGTTGCATGCCGGCGATCTGGTAAATGCACATGTCAATGATCATGAGTGGGGTGAGTGGTTTGGCGCGGGTGGCTTTCTTAATGCAATGATTCCAGCATTTGTTACACCCGGAAATCATGAATATTCACGTGGTCAGGATGGATTGCCAGTCTTGACCCCACATTGGAGAGCTCAGTTTAATTTGCCACTCAATGGCATAAAAGGCCTGGAAGAATCTGTCTATTATGTGGATTATTCAAACACACGGCTTATTTCGCTGAATTCCAATGAGCAACAAGAAATTCAGACAAAATGGCTGGATGAGCTTTTATCGCAGAAAGATCGCCCACTTTGGACGATTATTACATTCCATCATCCAATATATTCCGTTTCAAAGGGACGAGACAGTACTAAATTACGCGACATGTGGCAACCAATATTTGACAAGCATCAAGTTGATCTTGTTCTATGCGGCCATGATCACACCTACGCACGGAGCGGCCCTCGAATTCATGATAACAAACCAGCAGGGGAACAGGTCCGTCGTAATACATCTGGAACTGTCTATGTTGTCAGTGTTTCTGGGCCGAAGATGTATGATATCAATGATCAGGAGTGGATGCTGCGACGTGCAGAATTCACACAACTCTATCAAATTATTTCGGTTGAAGGCGACAAGCTTGAATTCCAATCAAGGACTGCAGCTGGCAATCTTTACGATAAATTTCAAATGCGTAAGATTGCAGGAAAAGCTGCTGAATTCATTGATCTTCAGCCTCTGACTCCTGAAAGACGGAAGTCAGAAAGTACAACAAAATCCGATCCATCCCTCAAAATCAAATAAATTGATTTGGAATTAAACATACTTAAGACCTGCCTTCGGGCAGGTCAATTGTTTTATTAATTGAATCATTGTAATTGAATCATTATCCTTGAGCTGATATGTAATTAGCTTGAAACCTTGAAGTTAATAACCTGCCTTCCCACCCGATAAATGCAATTTGCTTCGATAATTTTAGTGGATTTTCTGCCGGCCGGCCATCATGCAGCAAGCCAACTGTGCCTATTCGGCCAGAAAGCTCAAGTGCCGCTGTTGATTCAGGAATTCCATGCAGATCATCGGCCGGAACGTGATTCAAAATAACTCCGGCAACTCTTGCCGAGCCACGCTGTAATCGCTGCACGGCTGAAATCGTATGGCTGAGCGTGCCCAACCCGCGCCTGGCCACCACCAGCGTTGGAAAATCAAGCAATTCCAGAAGGTCGGCCACAGTCTTACCACCTTCGGCAAGCGGGCATTCAAGGCCGCCTACACCCTCGACAAGTATGAGATCAGCCCCCTGCTCTGCCCAGCCTGCAAGCGAAGCCTGCACACCTGCAAGCACTTCGGCCCATTCCAGCCGACGCCCTTCGGCCCGGGCCGCCACAGTGGGGGCCGCTGCCGCCTCAAATGTGACGGGGCAACAGATTTTCAGCATCGCCTCATTTACAGGCCAGCCAGCATGACGCAGCAGCGTAACGGCGTCGGTCTCTTCTGAAAAAATGTTGGTCAGGCCCGTTGCCACCGGCTTGATCACACCAGGTCTGTGGCCATTTTGTCTCAGGCATCCAGCAATTGCCGCCGTGACCCAGGACTTGCCGACATTTGTATCAGTGCCTGTGATAAATAAGCCCGGCAGCATCAGCGTCTTCCATCAGCACATGCTTGTATCAACTGTTGTTCCACTTCAATATATGAACTAATGAGAATATCAAGCATGGTGTCGATTTCGGTATCGGTGCTATTGAGTGGAGGCAGAAAGGTGACCGAGTCGCCCAGCGGGCGTACCAACAGGCCCCTTTTACGCGCTTCATGCACCACTTGCCATCCTGCTTTTTGCTTGAAATCAAAGGGTTCCCGGCTTGTTCGATTCTGCACCAGCTCAATGGCACACATCAGCCCACGCTGGCGAATTTCGCCCACGAATTGACGCCCTGAGAGATCTTTTTCCAGCCTTTCTGAAATCCTGACCGCTTGCCTTTGTACATTTTCAATGATGCCATCGTGCTCGAAGGCATCGAGCACTGCCAAAGCCACTGCCGCACCAAGCGGGTTACCGGTAAAGGTGTGACCATGGTAAAACGTCTTGGGGTCGTTAGCATCGCCACGAAAGGCGTTATAGATGATGTCTGTGGTGAGAGTGGCCGCCAGTGGCAGATAACCGCCCGTAAGCCCTTTGGCAAGGCAGAGAAAATCAGGAGTGGCCCCTTCCTGCTGGCAGGCGAAGAGCGTGCCGGTTCGGCCAAAGCCAACGGCCACTTCGTCAAAAATCACGAGAACTCCACGCTCCCGGCAATGCTGTGCAAGGCCAGCCAGCCAGCCGGGCGGCTGCATGATCATGCCCGCCGCCCCTTGCACCAGCGGCTCAACCACCACCGCAGCCAGTGTTTCTGCATGCTGATCGATCAGTTTTCTAGCTTCGTCCAGGCAGGCAATGCCGCATTCAGGCCACTTCAGGCCGAGCGGGCAGCGATAGCAATAAGGCGATGGGGCACGCAGTGTTTCAAATAGAAGCGGGCGAAACATGGCATGAAAGCGATCAACCCCGCCCACGGAGACATCGCCCAGCGTATCGCCATGATAGGCATTGGCAATGGCCAGAAACCGCGTACGGCCCGGCTCAGGTGAAGCCTTTTGCCGATGATACTGAAATGCCATTTTGAGGGCGATTTCAACTGCCGTCGCACCGTTGTCGGAATAAAAGACGCGGTTTAGATCGCCGGGAGCGAGATCCGCCAGCCGCTGGGCCAGCTCAATCGCGCCCGGATGAGTCATCCCCAGAAATGTGCTGTGGGCGATGCGTCCAAGCTGGTTAGTAAGGGCTGCACTCAGCCGCGGGTGATTATGCCCAAGAGCCGCACACCAGAGGCTTGAAGTGCCGTCAAAATAGCGGTTGCCGTGAATATCGAAAAGATAAACACCCTCGCCACGGTCGATGATGAGCGGATCAGAAGCTTCCCAATCAGCGACTGGCGTAAAAGGGTGCCAGCAGTGTGCTTTGTCGGCCTGAGCAAGGCGATTTTGATCGGCAGCAGTCATGAGGTGAACGCTCCGCCAAAGTCCTTTTGATCAGGCTTTTTTGGCTGAAAAACTGGCGATAATCTTGGATGTGATACCGCCACGGGCATTGAAATGGCCAGTCACCGTCATTTTTCTGGGTTTACAGGCGGCGACGAGATCGTTCAAAATGGTATTGATGGAGTGTTCGTAAAAAATGCCACGATCGCGAAAGCTGAAGAGATAATATTTCAGGCTCTTGAGCTCAATGACCTGCTGGTCAGGAATGTACCAGACGACAATTGTCGCAAAATCCGGCTGGCCGGTTTTGGGGCAAACGGCAGTGAACTCGGGGCAGGTGTGCTCGACTTCATAGTCACGGTCCGGGAACTGATTTGGAAAGGTTTCCAGCTTGAGCATCGCGGTCAGGTCTTTTCGTCAGTGAGGTTTCTTTTCTTGTTCGTCGCCAAGTTATTATAGGCACGAAAGACTTGTCAGTAAGAGCCAGAATAGCATCTGACTTGCAAGAAATTCAAATCGGGCCTTCCTGTTGCGGTCAAACTTCGCCTATCCATTTCGTAAAGGCCGATTCATCCGCGTTTCGACCGCTCAGCACAATCACCACATCGCCATCGCCTTCCAGCTTGCCGGCTTCGGCCATGGCGGCGGCTGTGGCAATCGCGCCTGAAGGTTCGCTGCGAAGGCCGTGAACGCGGTATATCCATTTCATCGCTTTCTGGGTGTCGAGATCGGTCACTGAAACAGATCGCGACACATACTTTTGCAGCAAAGGCCAGTTATGAGCACCTACGTCGTATGAAAGCAGCCCATCGCAAATGCTTTGCGGCTTATCCATTCGCACGCGTCGGCCTTGGGCCAGCGACTGCCGAAAATCGTCGGCTCCTGCTGGTTCCACACCGATAATCTCTGCCCCTGGGCAAAGTTCACCGATCGAAAGAGCGTGACCCGCCATCAGCCCGCCACCGCTGACCTGACAAAAAAAGTGAGAGATCTGCCGCCCCTGAGCCTGAAGCTCTTCAGCGATTTCAAGCCCGCCCACAGCATTGCCAGCGATGACGTAAGGATCATCGTAAGGTGAAGCCTGCACAGCGTTTTCAGTCTCGGCGATCTCTTTTGTGAGTTTGTCGCGAATGCCCGTCAGGTGATCGGTGGCGATATCGTAAGTACGAATTTCTGCGCCGAAGGATCGGGTCAGGTCAAATTTAACCTTGGGGGCCGATTCGGGCATGACGATAATCACCCGCTTGCCGTAACGGCTTCCGGCAAAAGAGATTCCAGACGCAAAATTGCCTGAGGAATGGGCTGCGATGGGGCGTTCGCCAATCTCAGGAGCGTGATTGTGTGTCCAGTTGAGGGCCCCCATGAGTTTGTAGGAACCAACAGGCGTCCAGCCGTAATCCTTGATCCAGACTCGTCTTGCACCTCCAAGACCAAGCTCTTTTTCAAGGGCATAAGAGCGCACCAGCGGGGCCGGTGAAATGTGACCCCGGATCACTTCCCGGGCCCGGTAAACATCGTCCATGGTGGCAATTCGAATCGACACAGCCTTCTCCTGCAAGTCATTTCAGATGTTTGTTGCTAATAATTAGAGTCTAATTCGTCTGGTGCGATTGATCTATGGAAAAACGCAAACTCGTTCTGAACTCAATTATCACAATCAACGAAGATTTTTTACCACTTCATACATTTTTGAACTAAGTCGGCGATAGGCAATTT
>JBILGL010000096.1:0-10400 GCA_044351075.1 Isosphaeraceae bacterium
TCGTCGGCCGCGATATTGGCCTGAACGTTCAACCGGCGAAAGGCACTTCCGAAGGTGGGGTGGGCGCTTATGTTGGCGGCAACACCTACATCAGCCCGTCAAGCACTTTCCAGGTAGGACGTTCGCTTGTTAACGTCTATCTGACACAAGGCCGATTTGATGGTATCAATCATGTATCGATACCGATTGGCGGTGGTAATCTGATCGCCTATGGCGGGTTTTACCCGACGCCCTGATGATCATGATTCAGGCATAAGAAGCGAGTAAGAAAGGCCGGCTAAACACCGGCCTTTTTTGATATGATTTCTTCTCTAAGCCGGCTTTCCGGTAGCTGGTGGCGAGAGCTTTTCCAGTTCTTTCTGAACTTCGGCAGGCGACATCGACTTATTTTCGCCAGCTGAAGCCGAAGTCGGGGCTGAATCGCCCGAGCCTCAACCTAAAATGTTGATTAACAAGCTCGTAACTGGGAGAAGAAGCTTACAATTTCGCATGTGATGATCTGTCCGTTTTCTGAACTGAAAGGGCGAAGAAAAAGCCGAACGGGTGATCGCCACCTGCTCGGCTCATTATTGATTTTGATTATCTGATCTTGAGATTCAGAATGCAATCAAGGTGATTCCACCACATCGACTGTGGCTGCCCCGAGAATTTCCTTCGATTCGTCATCCTGAACAAAAGCAACAACGGCCAGTTTCTTCAGATCAATGCCAGGCTTATTCCCGAAGAACGGGCGATTCTTTTCGAAGTTGCTGACATATTCTTCAATCTTGCCGCGTACTTCTGTCAGGTTTACTTTCATGCTGTTATTCAGCTCACCGCTTTTATCCATGGCAAGACCATCAGCCCCGCCCGGCATGGCCCGAACAACGTGATGATGGAATCGGAGCTTATTGCTTCCAACATACTTCACAATCTCTTCGGTAACCACGAATCGAACACGTAGCTGGGCTTTTTCGCCGGGCTTATCGCCGGTTTTAGCCTTTACCGAAACTTCGATTGAATCGCCCTTTCGGGTGGCTTTAAGGTCAACTGTGGCCGCAGGCTTCTTTTCCAGAATCGGATCAATAATCGCCCGATACTGCTTGTATTTGCCTTCTGATCCGCCCATCGATCCGCCGCCACCAGCTTCGCTTTTGCCATTGAAGATGGTTGTGGGTGTGCCGCGAATCACTTCACCGTAATATTTCTGGCGGGCGACGGTGTCGGAGTTCGTCAGCGGGTCGGGGCCTGGAATGTGCAGGTGATATTGCAGCAGAATCACATTGTTGTGGCTGTAGGTATCGCCAAGGGCGTCAAAACCAACGTCGGCGGCCACACATGGGGGGCACTGGGCTCCTGTGAAAAGTTCAAGCACCACAGGTCGGGCGTCTTTCTTCTCTGCCACTTTTTCAGGCTTAAACGGCGGCACTGTTTTGTTATAGTTTTCATCGAGCTTGCCTTCGTAGGTGTCAAGCCGCTTTTGTACAGTGTCAGCCAGGTCTTTTTTGCCAAGCGATCGTGCCGTTTCAGCCAGAATCGCGGCCACTTCCGCCTTTTCTTCGATGTTTGCTTCTTCGGAGAGGGATTTATCAACCTCCTGAGCCAGATCAAGAAGCACGCCTGCTGCGGCCTTCTTCTTGCCGCGAAGGGCCTTGACGACATTAGTACGAGTTTGGTTGTACCAGTCTTCACCATATTCCTGGGCCATTGTCATCCACTGATTGACCGTCTTTTTGACCTGTTCTTCAGTCAGGTCGGCTTGGTCAGCCAGATTCAGCAGTTGCGTGTAAACAGTTGAGGCATAGGGCTTGCCTTCATATTTCTTGATCAGTCCTTCAAGAGCCGTCGCAACTTCTTTCGGTGGTTTAGGAGGCTGGCCCTGTGCCGGACGAATGACGGCGATCATCTCGCTCATCACCTGTCCGGATTTCATCTGAGCAACCTTTTCTTCTTTGGTGGGCTGAAGTTCGGCAGCGTATTTTGTTCCACGAAAGGTGAATATTCCCTTCACGGCCCCGTTTTTACCGGCCTTGCCTTGAAATGAATTGGTGCCGACAGGTGTCTTTATTTCTATGTTGATCGTGCCGTCCTTGTCCGTCACGTTTCCTAGCGTAGCCTGCTGTAAAAGCTGCTCCTGAACACTTACCAGCTTGTTACTATCCTTGCCGAGATCAACGATCGCAAATTCATCATCGCCAAATGCCATCACGACGATTTTATGACGCCCTTCCACTGCCCACGAGAGCGATGCAAAGAGCATTAAGCCGGCAAATGCCAGCGTAATCGGACGAAAACGTATCATGAAACCAAGCCCCCTAAAGCAGATTCAAGTCGATAGAAAAATTGGGCAAAAGACGAGTTGATTTCAGATATGCCAACTGATGCGTCATATACAATCGTACTGTATCTCATCCCTTCCAATTCCCTAACAGTCTAGGAAATCGCAGCTTGAGATTCAAGCTTGCTGATGTCATGATGCGATAAGGTCAGATGAAATCATAGAATTTATTTTTTTCGACCTAAAAAGAACAAGCAACCCCACCTGATTCACCAGATTCCAACATCGCTTTTTGACAGACTTCTATTTACCTGGCAGCTTCAGCAAATGCTAAACGCTCAATTATTTTTCGGTCGGTTTGATCGATTGTTCCAAAGGCAGCAGTTCGCCTTTAATTTCAAAGCTAATTTCTCCCCCTTCTGCCGGTACGGTGGCTTTCAGGGTTTTATTCCCAGGGGAATATTCTTTTGGCATGCGTTCAATGGCCTGAGAGGCTTCCTTAGGCATGATTAAAGCTGATTGCATTTCAAGTGAAACAACCTTACCCTCGGGTGTGGTTTTATAAGATAGCATCACTTGATACTGACCGGGCGTACAGCCCTGCATGCCAAGATAACTCAATTTATATTTACCGTCGTTACCGGTCTGTCCTACGCTTAATGTGCCTCCTTCCGCGGTCGGAAGAAACGAAACAACGACTCCTCGCAGTGGTTGCCCATTGTGAGTGATGATACCAGAGACTGGTTTAAGCTGCGGAACCAGGCTCTGGTCATCGCCATCTTGGCAACCTGTAAAAAAGGTCAAAGTCGCAAAGAGTTTCGCGATCAGACGTAAGGTGGATCGAGATCCATCTTTGACATTCAAAGGGGGGATCCTGTCAGCGGCCTTTGCTATCAAGCTCAAAATCAAAAGATTTTTTACCCTCTGCTGACACTTCCGCCATGAATGTCGTTTTATCGAGTGCGGCATATTTATCAGGCAATTTCTGCTTGAAAGAACCCATCATTTCCATTTGTGTCGGGTCGCCTTTAATCGCCTCGGGAACTTTGGCGTTATCTGTAATTTCGATTTTTCGAATAGCGACCTTGTATTTCCCGGTAGCAAGCCCGAAGCGGCCTTGAAACCTTGCTTTGTATGTTCCGTCCTCGGCGGTCATGGCTGAACCGGCTGTCGGTTCCGGGTTGGAAGGGTCGGGCGCGAATGTCAATTCGGCATTCTGTAGCGGTTTGCCGTCGAGCTTGACAACGCCCTCTACTGGATAGAGCACGGGTCCATCTTCAGAGCAACCGGTGATCAAAAACGCGAAGAGAACAACCGGCAGCCAGCCTCTGGCATTGAGCAATTGTTTCGACATCAGTAATATCCTTTCAGATGATATGGGAATACATTGATGTGCCGTAGTTGATTACGGCATTTTGGTTGTATTCTGATTTGCCGGTGGAGTGTTGGGGGCAGTTGGCGATTCAGCTTTTTTCTCAGTAGCCTTGGGTGCTTCCAGCATTTTCCCCTCAAGATTAAAGGAAAAGGTGCCTCCTTCCGGCATCACTCCTGCAGTCAGCACCGTTTTGCCCAGAGAGCTGTATGTATCAGGAATCACTTCAACGGCATTCATGGTTTCTGCAGATGGTGCCAGCGCAGACTGCTCAGAAAGAGTCACAGGTTTGCCCTGACTATTAATTTTCAGGCTCACAGCAACTTTATAGTCACCTGCACTACAGCCTGGAAAGTTCATGTGTGAAAGTTTGAATTCACCATTGCTGTCCGTCTCACCAATCGAAAGATTACCCTTGGTTCCAATTGGATTAAATACAACCACTGCTCCAGCCAGTGGCTTGCCCTCGTGAGTTACTTTGCCTGACACAGGCACAAGTTTGGGTGGCCCTGGTGGTGGCTCTTTCTTGCAACCGCTGATCATCGCTGCGATTAAAAGCACAGATACCCGGCAGATTCCAGTGTTTCGTATCATATGTTTCATTTATTGAGGTCGATGGAATGACATTCATCGACGATGATGATCATCGATGAATCTAGTTTGCGGAATGATATTTTCAGAGTTAGCGGGATTTGAAAACTCAAATCCCGCGATCATTACAATCAATAGGCATCAGCACTGATGACTTCGCCGGCTGATATGGTCTGAAGTGACCACCATGTATAAACATTGACCGTGTTCTTGATGAACCTCACTGAACCATCGCCCATGGTCATGTTGACGCCACCTGGGTGCCTGCTACCGATCCGCCATGCGTAAATCGACTTCTCGAAATTTGGAGGGAATCGATTATCGTACCAAGGAGCATTCGGAACGCTGTTCGGGGCCCAGACGTGTGTTGGTGGATAAACAACACCGTGGGATGATGTGTGTGCGCCAGCGCCCCAGTAAGGCCCGAAATAACGCACATTATCCCAGCTCCACTTAATTTTAGGTGTTTCACCAACCATCACCGTGTTGCTCGTACCATCGGTCACATTACTGATGGCCGTGGAAAGATCGGTAAAAAAGAATCCGCGAACGGTGGCATTTGGCATAGCCTTGGCAGGGCAATCATATTCAGTAAACTGACTGGACATCATGACATAATTACTGCGCCGACCTTTGCTCATGGCATAAGGACCTGTACCGGTTGTATCAAAATCAAATGGTTGCATTTCCTCATCAGATGGGCAGGTATAGGCTGAGACCAGTGAACTGACTACCGTTGAATTGGCAAAATGACTACCCAGGAGTCGGGTATTGCCATTTCTCCATGCACTGTTGCTGGATGCCTGGGAAAAATTGTAGGCATTGTGAAGCGCTGATTGCTCAAGATAATTCAGAATCATCGTGAATCCAGTGGTATTCAGAACTGTACCATCTGGATAACCAGGCACCTTGTTTGTGACATCGCAACTTCCGGAAAGTATTTTCACCGGTGGAAATGCGCCATTTGCACTCTCGTAATTGTGCAGTGCCAGGCCGATCTGCTTCATATTATTGATGCACTGGGCACGACGAGCCGCTTCTCTGGCCGACTGAACCGCTGGTAGAAGCAATGAAATCAGAACTGCGATAATCGCAATCACCACAAGCAGTTCGATCAGCGTAAATCCACGCCGGCTGCCTGCATGCAAATTCGAACGGAAGAACATGTCGGATTTCTCCTGTTATGAGTGATGTGGAAGTGCAAGTGAGGTAGAAGATTGTAAAAAGGCAGAGGGCGAACGCCTATTACTCAATCAAGCTTAGTTGAGCCTGATGCAAAATTCAACATTTTGGTTCTCAAAATGGTGCAATTTCGTTACAAACCGTCAGCTGCAAGTACTGTGCCGATATTTGGCAATTTCTGAGCGATTTTAACTTATTCGCGGTTTACAATCACGCTAAAACAGAAATGCCTGCATGCAATCACACACAGGCATTAATATTAGTTAAACATCTGAATATCTCTAATCAGCCGCCGGCAAGGTTGCGAATACCTTTCATTTCCTCACGGCTGAGCTTGCTGTCATCATTCGTATCGAGTGTTTGCAGCATCGTATCCAGCCGGTCGGGGTTGGCCTTGAGCCTTGGGATAAATTGTTGAAGTCGCCCAAGTTCCTGCCGAGTCAGATAATTATCTTTATCCGTATCAAGCAGATTAAAAAACCGGGCTTGAGTTTCTTCACGGTTCTTGCCGCCGATCAGCCGTGCCAGTGGCCCGGGCACTTGTCCGCCAGCCCCGCCAAAGGCTTTTGCTGGTCCTTTCACTTCATATTCCACATAGCCCAGCATCATCTCTTCGTCCGTCTGCTGGCCCCATTGCACATTCTTCGAAGGGTCGGGGTTGGCCCGATTCGCTTCGCTGTTGTCAAATGCTGCCGTGGCGATGATTGTCGAACCGGCAGGCACGGCTATCGGTTTGGCCAGCCTGTATCGAAGCTGCCAGTTGAAATCATATCGTGGCACGTCAAGGACCGTTTGCCGTTGCCCATCTGGGAAAAGAACTTCGTATTTAAATGCCTTGCCCCGAACATGCATGTGTGGCATGAATGCCACCAGCTCAATATCTGTTGGTACATTCTGGCGGGCAATTTCCACATGGTTGGCCGCGCCTGCCGGTATATTGATACCCGGATTAGCCACGCCAATGACTTTAACTTCGTGCTCCGGTGGCTTTTTGCAGAAGGTCATGGCAAATTCAAGCTGGTCTTCAGTTGCTTTGCCATTGGGTGTGTAGTGAATCTGAAATCGTAGCCGCGAGCCCTTTGGCACTCGCTTGCCATAACCTTCGGGAAATACCATGGCTGACGTGCCCGGTACATAGCCGGCGAAAAAGCCTCGGCGTTCCTGCACATCATCGTTTCCAGCCTCATCGTCTCCCTTTGTTTCCGGCGGTGCAATGAAAACCAATACATGATGCACGACCGATTTGTCCGTGGGTCGCAGCTCCACGGCCTGAATCCATTTATCTTCCGTTAATTTTGTTTCAACAGTTCGGTGCTGATATGGCATCTTGCCCTGTGCTTGGATTTTGACTGGGGCCGGGAGTTGTAAAACGATGTCGGGTTTGCCAATCTGCCAGCCTGTGTCTGGGAATTTCAGGGGCAGAGGTGCTTCAGCCAGGTCGCCTTCCGGCATATTGGATGAAAGCCATGTGAGCAATGTTGATTTGTCCGCTTCTGACAAAGTCCGGTCATTCAGCCAGCCAGGGTGCGATTCATAAGTAGCCGGGGCGGCAAACCAGGGCGGCATCTGGCCCCGGGCCACTTCCTTGCGAATCATGCCCCGATGGGCTTTCACATCGTCGTAGCTCTCAAGCGAAAAAGGTGCCAGGCCATTATCTCGATGGCATGAAACACAGTTTTTCTGCACAATCCGTTCAACTTGATTATGATAGGTAGTCTGTAATTTGTCAGACGCCACTGGTTTGGCATCAAGCTTACATCCGGAAGGATCTGTGACTGATTGAGCAATCTCAGCTCCGCCAAGCATGGCTGTCACGGCATCTGTCAGATAATTGTGCCTTGGCTTCTCCAAAGCTGCCCCAACAGCAAATTGGTCATCAACTGCCCCCCGATATTTCAGTGTCAGGGCTTTGTCAAAGAGAAAAACTTCGGTGGTTGACCTTGCGTCCAGCGCAGCGGTAATCACTTCATTTTTATCTTGAAAATAAGTGGTATCTGCTGAAAATTCGGCTAGTAGTTCCCGGATAGATGATTCAGGATCGGTCGCCACTGGATTAACGATCACTACTCCCAGCCCCTGCTGGCGCAGCCCTTTTTCCAGTCGGGCGATTGTTGGCCCATATTGCTTCGAAACAGGGCAGGTGGTGCTGTGAAAAAAGACTACCAAGCCCTTGCCCGCCTGGCCAATTGCCTGCAAATCAACAGGCTTGCCACGAAAATCAGTAGCACTTATCTTGGGCAGTCGCCAGTTGATTGCAGCTTCGTTTGCAATGCATGGCGATGCGAGACAGAAGAGCATAACGCTGAAAATGATTGTCTGTCGTAAGCGAAAAACGGTTCTCGGGGAGCTCATGACGAATGTCCTCTGAATCAGGCTTGTGTGAAGTGCTGGCGTTCCAGTCACCACAAAACTAGGTGCGATGTGGCCGATTCCAAAAGTCCCAGAGAGTTAATACACGCAAGCGAAGGCGAAGTTGCTCGGAATTTGGAAAAATCCATGCTGTTTTTTTCAGCCCATAATTCATTATGCTTGATAATCAGACTTTGTATCAATACATGCATGAAGCCCTGGTGCCGATGACTAACACCTCTGCCGCTATTCTGGTTGAAAATCTTGTCAAAACCTTCCCGGGCCGGGAGGGACCGGTCGAGGCTGTTCGCGGGCTTGATCTCGAAGTCCAGCGTGGCGAATGCTTCGGCCTGCTTGGCCCGAACGGTGCCGGAAAAACAACCACTGTTGAAATTCTGGAGGGGCTGAGCCAGCCGACTTCAGGCCGTGTGGAAGTGCTGGGGATGACCTGGGCCGCCCATGAAAATGAGCTTCGCCGCCGTATTGGTGTAACGCTGCAGGAAACCCGCCTGCCGGAACATTCCACCGTGCTGGAAATGACCGGCCTTTTTCGCAGCTTTTACGCCTCTGGCCCTGAGCCGATCGATGTTCTCCGTATGGTTGCACTGGAATCAAAGGCAGGTAGTCTGGTCGAAACGCTTTCGGGCGGGCAACAGCGGCGTCTGGCAGTGGCATTGGCACTGGTGGGCGACCCCGACCTGCTATTTTTCGATGAACCAACCACAGGGCTTGATCCACAGTCGCGGCGGCAACTTTGGGACGTTATCCGCGACCTTCAGGGCCGTGGCCGAACCACAGTGCTCACAACGCATTATATGGATGAAGCCGAACGTCTGTGTGACCGCGTGGCCATTGTTGATTCAGGCAAAGTGATAGCTTTGGGCAGCCCACGTGAGCTGATTCTGCGGCTGGGCGGTGAGCATATCGTTGAATTTGCCGTTGCCGGTGCTTCGCCGGCGGCTGAGTCGTTTGGTTCGCTTGCATCCGTGCAAACGGCC
This sequence comes from Isosphaeraceae bacterium, assembly GCA_044351075.1. Classification (GTDB taxonomy): domain Bacteria; phylum Planctomycetota; class Planctomycetia; order Isosphaerales; family Isosphaeraceae; genus QWQI01. Next base: position 8,750 of record JBILGL010000096.1, read on the forward strand.
CGCAGCGAAGGCGACGGCTATGCCCTGACTGTCTCGGAGCCGCATCGCACCATTCCTGACCTGCTGGCACGCCTTTCCGCAGAAGGCCATGAACTCGCCCGGCTTACCACACGTCAGGCAAGCCTTGAAGACGTTTTTGTCGCCCTGACCGGTCGCCACCTGCGCGACAACGATGAACCTGCCCCGGCACCCGCCCGGCGTGGCCGAAAAGGGCGCGGCTGATTCAATTTCAACGAAAACTCGAAAATAGCGAAAAAATGAATACCAACAGCGCTTTTTTTCAGCTCTATTCTGCACGCCTTCGCGAATTTTACCGGCAGCCTTCAAGGCTCTTCTGGGTCTATGGCTTCCCGCTGCTGCTGGCCGTTGTGCTGGGTCTGGCCTTCCGCGGTGGCGGTGAACGACCCATGCTGCTGGATGTCGTGGACTCGCCCTCAGCTTCTCCACGCATCTTGCAGATTCTTGAAAGCCAGAAAAATCTCAAAATCAAAAAATTGGATCAAACCGCTGCCATGGCGAGGCTGATGGCTGGTAAGACACCTGTTGTACTTGAAATTGGCCCCGGTGAAGATGCGCTGAAATTTCATTTCGATGCTACACGACCCGAAGCGGTTGCCACCCGCTCTGCCGTTGACGACATCCTTCAGCGCGGCCTTGGGCGCAAAGATGTGATCTCGCCTACCGACCAATTGGTCACCGAACCAGGTGCCCGCTATATCGATTTCCTCATTCCCGGCCTTCTGGGCATGAATGCCATGGGCGGTGGCATGTGGGGAATTGGCTTTTTTCTGGTGAATTGCCGGGTGGGCAAGTTGCTTAAGCGATTTCGTGCCACGCCCATGCCGCGAAGCTCGTTTTTGGGGGCCATCCTCGCCTCGCGTCTAACTTATCTGATTCCTGACGTGATTGTCCTCATGAGCCTCGGCCTTTTCCTCTTTGGTATGCCCATGCGCGGCAGCTGGCTAACACTGGCATTGGTGGAAGTTCTGGGCGCATCAGCTTTTGCAGGTCTTGGGCTGTTGATTGCCAGCCGTGCCAGTTCTACCGAAGCAATCAGCGGACTGATGAACTTGATCATGCTGCCGATGTGGCTTTTTGGCGGCATTTTCTTCTCGCCCGACGTTTATCCCGATGCCATGCAGCCGATCATTCAAATCCTGCCGCTTACTCAGCTTTTGATCGCCCTTCGTGCCGTCATTCTGGAAGGCGCCGGCGTTTTGGCTATCCTACTGCCGCTGGGCATTCTTGCGGCATGGTCAGTCATCACCTTTACCCTTGCACTGAAGCTCTTTAAATGGGATTAATCTGATGGCTTGCATTTGCCGAATCAGAGATAATCCTCGCGAATCGGGTTAAAAACATCGATCGCCAGCGCTGGGCCGTCAATTGCAGTAACGGTATGCGGCACGCCGCCGGGAATGATCCACTGATCTCCGGCTTCGAGAATCTCTGTGCGATCGCCAATGGTGAATTTCAGGCGACCTTCGATCAGCATACCGCCCTGCTCATGTGGGTGGGCATGCACCGGAACAATGGCATTTGGCTCAAACCGGACGACCGAAAGCATGACTTTCTCGCCGGCATTTGTCGTGATATCCACGCCAGGAAAAAGGTGGATCAACCGCCCCTGACCCTGCCGGATGAAGCCCGT
>JBILGL010000581.1:0-3079 GCA_044351075.1 Isosphaeraceae bacterium
TATTTTATACAAAATTAGTGAAGACTGCCACCTGCAAAATCCAGACGAAATCACTCGGAAGATCAATAGTCTTGCAAGCTTCAAGCTTAATGATTGCTGGATCGAATCAAGATATCAAGTGCCACCAGTGATGAGAATACTCAACGACTTTCTCCACCTTCAAATTCGATATTTGCATCCAGAAAGCGGTCATATGCATTTTCTGGCTTGATCAAGTCTAACCAACAATATACACAAATACGGTTGAAATTGTAAAAGTTAATCGAGTTTGGCCAGGTGCTTACCAAATGATCGGAATCTGATAATTGGCTAGTTTTGAATCCCGAATGACCAGATGCATCTCTTCACAAATGACCTGAGCTATGAGTAACCGGTCAAACGGATCGCCATGAATAGGGTCTAATGCGCCCGCCATCAGGGCGTGTCGGGTCTGGATTTCGAGTTCTTTCATTCCATAAGCGGAAGTCCATCGCTGAATAAATGCACCGGGCGGCAAATTCTGCGCCAACTTTCCCTTCGCCACTTTGATCGAAATTTCCAAAGGGCTTGCAATCGCGGCCGCGGCCATTGCCGATAGTTGCGGATCACCTTCAACAAACCAAATAAAAGCATGTGTGTCCAGTAAAAGTTTCATTCCGAATCATCCTTGAAATCTTCCAACGGCTCATCAAAATCAGGAGCCATATAAAGTATGGAGCCCTGCCCCAGCCCCGGTTTGCGTGGCGGAACTGCCCGATCATGATGGCTGGGAATTGTTCCGCTCCAAGTGAAACAGGACAAACGGCCTGGTCGATTTAAACTACAAATCGACTGGAGACCGTCCCATGCGAAAGACACGCAAAAACTACTCGGCTGATGAAAAAGTTGCTATCCTTCGTCGCCACCTGATCGACCGAATCAGTGTGGCTGACCTCTGCGATGAGCTTCAAATTCAGCCTACTCTTTTCTACAAGTGGCAAACTCAATTCTTTGAGAATGGTGCCGCTGCTCTGCAACGAAAAAACACTGACCCCCAAGCTGCACTCCGAAAAACCATCGATTCTCTTCAGGAAAAACTTCAACGAAAAAATGAAGTCGTTTCCGAACTTCTTGAAGCGCATCTTCAACTAAAAAAAGAACTTGGGGAACCCTGAACGGATCCTGGGCTTCCCCACAATATCGCGACGAAGTCGTCCAATTCGTCAACTATTGGGCTGTCCGGACCGAAACGCCAGTCCGAAAAATTCTATCTCTCCTAAACCTCAACAGCAGCGAATATTACGCTTGGTCTAACAGGCTTGGCCAGGCAAACCATCACAATGCCCAGACTCCCAAGGATGGATGGCTGTTGCCTGCCGAAAAAGCCGCAATCATCGCATTTCATGACCAAAATCTGACTGAAGGCTATCGGCGGCTTACCTGGATGATGAACGATCTAAACATCGTTGCAGCAAGCCCTTCCAGCGTTCGTCGAGTGCTCGTGCAAGCGGGTAGGCTGCGACGCAGAGATATCTCGAAGTCACGTAAGGGCAGAGGCTTCGAGCAACATCTCAAGCCGCACGAGCATTGGCACACCGACATCACCTTTGTACGAATCGGAGGCAAGTATTATCCCTTGTGCAGCTTTCTTGACGGCTGTTCGCGGCTGATTGTTCACTGGGAAATTCGCGAAACCATGACAGAACAAGATGTTGAGATCGTTCTTCAGCGGGCTCGCGAGCTATTTCCACATCCCCGTCCGAGGATCATCTCGGATAATGGTCCACAGTACATTTCCAAGGATTTCAAGGCGTTTCTCGAATTTTGTCAGATGACTCATGTGTGGACATCACCGTATTATCCGCAGTCAAACGGCAAAATCGAGCGATGGCATAAGTCACTGAAGGTGGAATGTTTACGTCCAGGCGTACCGTTGTCGTTGGAGCAAGCTCGCGTGATGATGGCGGCTTATGTTGACTATTACAACAACCAGCGTCTGCACAGTGCCATTGGCTATGTGACACCTATGGCAATGCTGGAAAACAGGGCTGAAGCGATTTGGGCTGAAAGAAAAAGACGTATTGAGAACGCAAGTGCGGCGAGGAAACAGCAAGTAATTGAGTCTCAGGAGCCTGTTGCGAATGAGGCTTGTGAATGCGAGAATAACAGCACTTCATCGGAGGATAGGGCAACGTGGCGGCACGACCCGAGCACCGGTGGGGAGTCCGGAACGAACGGGGGCGGCACGATGCCGCCCTGCTTCCCGGTTCGTTTTGGACCTGAATGCGAAAAACCGACCCTATATTGAGCATCATTACTATCTAAATCGCCAAGCCGATTTGTCCTATTCGGTGAACCAATACAGCCCGGAACTTGTGGGCATGGGATCGCTGGATTGTGACACAAAAAGATGCGATCGAATCCCTGCGGTCCGATCTGAAAAAGCTTATGGGCAAGCTGACAAAGCAGATTGGTAAGATAAAGGCCGGGCTGGAGGACAGTGTAACGCAGAAAGATTGAACTCCTTAACAACGATAAAATCATGAACTGCATGATCACGAAGAATCCGTAACGACTGCTGTAACTGGTGTCCTGATAATTGACAACCAATATTCTCCTGACAATTTGATCAACTCCGTTTCGTTCAATAACAAATTCTCACTAACAAGCAGCCGCTTGTTATTGTTTTACAAAAGAATCGTCAGTTTGTCTTAAGTCAATCATCATGTTGAGAATTATCAACAAATATCAGTAATTTCAACGTGATACCGATCAGGCCGCTTGTTTAACAGTGCTTTTTTTGTTACCAATTACCGTTTAAATCTGCACGACTGAATCTTGCTTTTGCATCAATTCTGTATCGGGAACAGCAACATGGCCAGCACTCGCTCATTCTTCGCCTCAATCTTGCAGCTTCGTGACCGTCTTCGAGGCGAACGTCGAGCCGAGGCTGCCCGCCGGCGCAAGCAGGCGATGAAAGATGCCCTGCTGGACTTGCTGGAAGAGCGGCAATTGCTGGCTCAGTTCAGCTATTCTTCGGGCCTTTTGACGATTCAGACCACAGCCAGTAACGAACAGCTTTCGATCATCTCGACGTCAGAGAGCGGTAACTACACCATCA
>JBILGL010000582.1:0-3070 GCA_044351075.1 Isosphaeraceae bacterium
CGATTTCAGGACGAAAATCGAAAGCTGAAGGCCTACTGGCGCGACGTCGGCACGCTCGACTCCTATTTCGAAACCAGTATGGACTTGATCGCAATCGACCCCCAGCTCAATCTTTACGATCGCCAGTGGCCAATCCACACCTTCTCCCCGCCCATGCCGCCGCCCAAGTTCATTCACGACGAGCCCGGCCGCCGTGGCCTGGCCACCAACACCATCATCTGCCCCGGCTCCATCATCTCAGGCGCTGAAATCACCCGCTCCATCATCGGTGCCCGCACCAAAATCAGATCCTATTCGCAGATCGAAGATTCAATCATCTTCGACGACGTTCAAATCGGCCGCAATGTGCAGATCCGTCGCGCAATCATCGACAAAAACGTAAAAATTCCCGACAACATGCAAATCGGCTTCGAACCGTCAATGGACATCAGCCGTGGCCTGACCGTCTCAGAACAGGGCTTGACCATCATCGCCAAAGATGAAAATCTCGAACGCTTCGCCGACCAGTAATTTACTAAAAAACACGCTTCTTACGCGTTAATCAGCACCCAATTCTTCATCCGCCAGACTTCGAATCCGCTCCAGTGCTTCTTCCACCGTCGGCACAGCCGCACCCGGCCTGCGCCCCGCCAGATCCGCATCCGCCAGCACCATAATCGCGTCGTGGTCTGGGTCGTTCAATAGCGCCTTCCGCGCCCGATGCCCCAGCGTGCCCGCCCGATAGCCCAGCCCCTGCTGCATTCGCTCGATAAGTTCAAGCGTCCGCGGCGTCACTTTCCCGTCCAGCAGCCGCACCGTCTCGGCATGGTGGTCGCCATGCGGCTCCAGACTCTTGCCCACATCGTGCAGCAGCGCAGCGGTCAGCAGCTCTTCGTCATAAGGCTTTGCCTGCCAACAGTTTTCAAAAACCTGAAGGCTGTGAAACAAGGCATCGCCCTCCGGATGCGTCTTCGGGTTCTGCTTCAACGTTTCCAGCGGTCTGAGGAGCGACAAATAATATTCAAATCGATCCTTCACATAGCTTTGCAGCATTCCGTCATGTTCATCAACCGTTTCATCACCCTCCAGCGCGGCTGCCTCTTCATCCGCACCTTCCTTATTTTCATGAAGCTGGATCTGGTAACATTCCAGCACCAGGTCATCCGGCGGCAAGTCGCCCGGCTTGATCGTCAGCCCAAGCACGGCTACCGCCTGCATTTTAGCGGCGTAAAAGTCTGCACTACCCGGGCTTCGGGCAAGCTCACCGGCTTCATTTTTGCCCACCACTTGCGGCAATCGCCGCGCGGCCTCAGTGGCAATATGCCTGTGCCGCCGCTGAAGGGCCCGAAAATCAATCTTCTCGGCCTGCTGCCGACCACCATGCGCTTTGCGATATTTATCCAGTCTGCTCATGTTTGAATTATAAGGAAGTTTACAGCCAGATGGCAAAAATGAATGAGCAAAATTCTTTGGCTGACACCTGACTGTTGGTTGATACAAACAATTGATAATATGGGAATCGCATGGTCTCATGATCAATAATGAATAAACCCAGAAATAATGAAGGTTAAATTTCTACGTTTATAATTTTAATTAACCTTAATATATCAAAACTAAATCAACTGCCGGAATGATTCGATAGTTAAACCAGCATCTCGAACAATCTTCGCCATTGTAATGGCATTGATGGGGTCATGTCTTGGGATGGTAATAATTCTTGATCCATCTGTCATCACAATATGACCACTTTGACGAGCAACATGGAAACCAGCCTTCTCGAAAGCGCGAACAGCTTTGAGGTGATGAATACCAGGAAGCTTGGGCAACTCAAACCTCCAGACTGATCAACTTATTTCCAGCTGATCGTGCGATATCCTCGGCAACAGCAAGGTAATCGCGTATGGCCTCGCGGATATTTATAATCGCTTCCTCTTCGGTTTTGCCCTGAGAATGGCAGCCTGGCAGTCCTGGCACGGAAACAGCAAAGCCTTCGTCAGACTCTTCAATCACAATGGAATATCGCATGCCAAGCCTCTTTTTTCATTTTCTCGAATCCCAATTAATGAAATTTTACCAGATTTGGCTTGATTTCAATACGTGAAAAACCTACTCAGGCAATGAAGTTTCATCAACTCTTCAGGCCCATCTCATTCGTGCCCGGCAAAATGAGGATCGATGCCCAAAATCTTCTTTATTTATCCACTTCACATCCCCTGTCTCACATGCACGAAGACCTTTGCAGCCATCCTCTGGCCTGACTCTCTTCAGCGTAACCTATCTCAATTCAGCAATTTTTCATTCTCAGGCCAAATCACTTCGGCTTCTCACTGGCAGAAGACTGGCTCAGATGATTTCGATTATTCCTCTGAACGGGTGGCTCGGGCGCCTGCCATCCGCCGGGCGCATTGACAACAACAACCGGCAGATTTGTATTGTCATGAATCCGCAAGTTATCGGCCACCACTCCATTGCGTGAATATCGCCAGCAGTGAATCGCCTGCCCGCCGCTTTTAATCACATTGCCAATCACTTCATATCCATCCAGATTAAAATTCGGCTCAATCGCCGTTGCCGCCGTTTCCATATAATTGAAATTGCATTTCACATTCCGCAGATTGCCGCGAAACGACGGATGCCCCAGCAGATAACCCCTCCCTTCCGGATTCAAAGTCCGCGTCCGTTGGATTGTAATATTCTCGGCATCAAACGACTCGCCCGGGCCCGTTTTGCCACCCGCCAGAAATTGCCCGGTATGCTCTCCATAACACATCACCGAACGGTTCGTATTGGTCATCGTAATGCCTTCCACCACAACATTACGCACCCTTCCATGCATAAGTACACATGCGTTGATGTTCTTCACCAGATCACCAGGCTGGGCATTGCGCGACGAATTCATGTCAATCGTCCCCTTGCCCCTGATCGTCACATTCTCAATGTAATCCGCCTGCCGACCATGCCCCACCCTGATTCCATAAGCCGCCGGCCCATCATATGTTACAAACCATAAACTCCCCGCCGAATGGCCGGTCCGATTGCGAAACCGTATCTTCACGCCGTCGCTCAGCTCCTGCTCCTCACCCGTAATGGC
>JBILGL010000583.1:0-3059 GCA_044351075.1 Isosphaeraceae bacterium
GTCGTTGCATTTCCTGATCTTACGGCTATCCGTAAAAGCATATTCGCCAATCTGCACACCCTTGACATATTCCACATCGTCGCCACTTTGCCTGACCTCAAAATAGAGCTCAAGCTTTTTCAACTGGCCAGGGTAGAGCCCCTTTTTGCTGAAATTGGTTGTGACGGGTTTTCCGTTATCCATCGGCTGCATATACGAACCAAATCGGTTGTTGATCTGCATCTGCTGGTTCTTTTTCTCCTTTTCCGCTTCCGCCAGCTCGGCCTTCCGCTTGAGCTCTGCCTGCCGCAGGCGTTGGCGAATCTGGCTTCGCAGACGGTCGGCCAGTCGATCAAATCGATTCGAATTAGTAGTCGCATACCGATGCATGAGCTTGGACTGATTCGCCCGGTCCGGGTCGCCCAGGCCCAGGCCAAAATTGATCTCGACCGATCGGCTGATCTGTAAGTTCCATTCCTCACTGAATTTGGCATGGGCTACACGCAGCTTTTCCAGATGCTCTCCGATGCGGGCAGTCAAGTCGGCCCTGGCCTTTTTGCGGTCGGGGTGGTCGGCCAGAGCTTCTTTGAGAAGTCTTGGGCCCATGGGGTTATCGAGGTTGGTGGCTGTCTTTTCCCACTGGGCGATCAGGTCTGATGGGTTTGGGAGTTGGGCGAAGAAGAGGACCATGAGGTCAAACGCTTCAGGGGTGGCGAGATCGATCTCAGCACGGCTCCCGATGGCTCGGATCAGCTCTTGCATCATGCGGATGGAGATGCTGGGGCGGGGTTTGGTCAGGCTCTTGTGGGCTTTTTCGACAATGGCGATCAGGTGCTCGATGCCGAAGATGTTTTGCATCAATGACTTATGGATGATCTCAGGGCGGACGGGGAATTGCTCAAGCAGTCCGAGAAACGCGTCATGGGCCTTGCTATTCATGACTTTAGGCAGGAGCCGGGCTTCTTCTTCGATGTTGAGATTGATGATTCGGTGGGCGCGGCTGGCGCAAACGCGGCTGTGGGCCATGTCGGCCAGGATCAGGAGCTCGTCTTTGGTTTCAGGGCTGAAGGTGTCGAGCAGCTCCTGATGGATAAAGTCATAGTCTGCCTGATCTTCGGGCAGGAGGTGAATCTTGCTGGTGAGGCCATGCCTGAGTGCGTTTCGTGACGATATTTCGGACACTGCTCAACTCCTCTCATTTGCTGTCAATACGGGTTCCTGAAAAGGGCATAGTGGGGGACATCAAAATTATCGGGATGCTGCTGATAGAGCGATCAATATAAAGCGTGGTTGGTTTTTAAAAATAATGGGTGATGGCCTTACAAGTGGCAGGCTTGGAAAAGATTAACAGCATGGATTTTTGCAGGGCAACGGTTTACCGCATGGATTGCTGTAGGGCATCGGTTTAACGTGCCAGGTTTTCCGGATCATCAAATACAAAAATTGAGGCGAAAAACCAATGGAATCAACGGTCGCCAAGGATCTTTGAAGTAAAGCAGCGGGCTGGCAGCCCGCGCTCCCAGGGGATTAAATATCTCTCACAGAGGCACAAGGGCACAAAGGAATAATATAGATGATAATTGTAGGGCACCGGTTTGCCGTGCCAATTGTTTTCGGATCACCAAATATCAAATGTTGGGGTGGAAAACGAATGGAATCAATAGTCGCCAAGGATCTTTGAAGTAAAGCAGCGGGCTGGCAGCCCGCGCTCCCAGGGGATTGTTAAGAAGTTGGCAGCCCGCGCTCCCAGGTTTTAAAGCAGCGGGCTGGCAGCCCGCGCTCCCAGGGGATTTTCAAACAGCGTGCAAGATCTCCAAGAATGCAGCGATTTATCTTTAAAAGAATGGCACGGTAAACCGGTGCCCTACAAGTGAAATACCAATAAATTCTTGTTGTTCGAAATTCAAAATCAATGCCCTGCATCGGAAATATTAAATCTTTACCAAACTATTTTATGATTCAATTAATTTACACGAATCAAATGACAAGAGTAAAAGGTCGGCGGAATGACACAGGGCCGTTTCATTATGGATTTAGAGTGAATTGATAAAAGCGAGAATCTCGCGGTTTACCGCTTCAGGCGATTCGATTGTTGCCAAGTGTCCGGCTCCGGCAATTTCGCGAAAAACCGCGCTGGGGATCGCTTCAGCCATGTTGGCCATCTCCTGCGGCGTGCTGATGATATCATCAGAACCAACAAGCACCAGTGTCGGCACGTTGATCCCGGCCAGCATCGGACGCCGATCGGGCCTGGTGGCAAGGGCCATGAGGGCATCGCAGGCCGATTCAACATGCGTTCTGTCAAGAACTTCCGCCACACTCTTCCAGACATGCGGCTGATTCCGCACGGTTGTTTTGCTTAATAATCGAGGCAGCATGGTGGCCGCCAGCGGCCCCACACTTCCTGCCTGACGAATCAGATCCGCCGCCCGCCGCCGGTTTGCCGCTTCGTCGGGGGTGTCAGGAACGGCCCGGGTGTCCATGAGCATGAGGCCCTTGATTCGCTCACGAAAGACCTCAAATGCCGCAAAACTGACATAGCCGCCCATCGAAAGCCCGCCAAGAACGACCGGCTCGTCGATACGCATGGCGTCAAGCATGTCAAAGACCTGACTGGCCATGGCTCCGACTGTCGGCTCGCCGGCCAGCCGGGCCGACTTCCCATGCCCGCCGTAGTCAGGCACAATCACCCGGTAGCCGTTATTCGCCAGAAATTTTGCCTGATGGTCGAAAAGCGATCCATCCAGCAACAGAGCGTGAAGCAGCACTAGCACCGGCCCCTGGCCAATATCACGGACCGAGTCAGTCTGCATGATCATTCGCTTTTCATGAATTCCGAGGGGGAACGCCGGATGGACTTTCCGCGGTGATGTTGACATTCATCCAGCCAGAGGGCCGACGTCAATCAGGTCGTAAGTCTTAATCAGCCAAGAATTTCCAGCTTCGGCATCTTGGGCTTTTTGATGTTCTGGATGCTGATCTGGGCAGCGAGTTTTTCGACGACACCCAAGAGCGGCATGCGTGAAGCGGCGTGGTCGTCAAAAACGCTGCCGGCCATGCCTGCATCGCCTTTTTCGCGG
>JBILGL010000584.1:0-3058 GCA_044351075.1 Isosphaeraceae bacterium
GAGACCAGAAGGTTTCGTCAGCATCAGGCTCTCTTCAGCATGGGCCAGACTTACACGGCGTCCGCCCGCTTCATGCGTCAGCACATACCAGTCGCGAGCAGGGTCTTCGCCACGAAGGCTCAGCTTGAGCCCACCCTTGCCAGTCAAATTCCCATGACAAGGCCCGGAATTACAACCAAGCTTCGTTAGTAACGGCACCACTTCCCGCCGATAACTGACAGGCTCAGCAAAAACTGAATGAAAATCAGAGCTGAAAAGTGTGACTGTCAGAAAAAAGAGCACCAACAGGCTATTTTTTCGACTTTGAGCCATACTCATTTTGAGCCTCTGATCAGGTAAGTTCCTGTGACAGCAACCAGTAATGGATTGATTTCACTAATTATAACTCACAAGAGAGAGACTAAACAGACAACATAAGATCCAAATTTACAAATCAATCGATCCAGACCAAAGCTCAGCAATCTACGCTCAATATTTATGAAAGAGATAATGATTGATTGTCAGCCACAAATCTATACTGAAATTTTTATTTCAATCCTTTAAATGTAATAGAGGACACATTCAATGTGCCCTCTATTGAAATGTTGACAGATTTTTCAATCAGAAATGACCGACAGGACAGTACTCAATGAGCCCTTCGGCACAATTTCATTCGATTTCTCACAGCAAGCACTCCCAGACCACATAGCATCAAAGCATAAGTTGATGGCTCGGGAACTGCGTTGTAAAGGTTTGCCGTTGTGCTGAATGTATCAACCCCGATGTAGTTGCCACCAACATTTGTATCGGCAACATAGTATCGAAATGCAATCCGACCTGTGAAATTGGAGTTAACCGTGTATGTAAACGGAGTCCAGGTTTCTGGATAAATACCCGCTTGCTCGGTTGGATTAATCTCACCAATCAGATTGGTGAAGTCGCCTACTGATGACCAGTCGCCACCAACATTAATGCTTGTGCCGTTACTGCTCGTTCGAATTTGCAGTCTGTCGGGATATGCACTATTTGAGATCGTTCTGGTATAGAAAGTGAAGGTGTCGCCGGCAGCGAAAGTAAATGTCGGCGAAATATACCAGTTACTAAATACATTACCAAAATTTGATGACGAACTGAAATCAGCCCTGGCGTAAGAATTCGTCGGACCTGACTGTGCAAAGAATGTGTTTGTCGGATCACCCTGCCACCAACCACCGACTGATGGATTATTCAGGGCCGGGCCAGCATTCTGACTGTTATTCACCCATGACCAGAGCAAGGGATCGCTGTTATCGGTGATCGTGCCAATATTATCGAAACCTTCGATATATGCGGCCTCGAGACTCCCGGATAATACCTGGAAATTGATAAGTGCCAGCAAGATTGGCAAGACACTTTTTGACTTTAATATCCTCATACTTCACCATCCGTTGGGCTTCGGTAAGATTTCTCGTGAGAAACAGACTCAACTTTACTAACTATAGGGAATAAATCAGTCGATTGTGACCGCAAAATGTAAAGGTTGCACATTATTATCTTTCACATCGCAATTTATCATCACACCAATTTATTAAAAGATTAATTGCAAACAAATAATAACACAGTTTTGCCCATTTTTAAAGAATCGTTTGTTTTTGAAAAGTATTTAAAATCCATTTAAATGGAAATTTTAAAACACAGTTCTCAGACTTTTTCCGACTTTTCTACTTTCGGGATATGACCAGAAGTCCTGAAACAATGAATATAGCACCAATAATCATCCGTGGCGTAATGGTCTCTCGCAGCAAAAGCCATGCGAATAGTATGGCGATCAGAATACTGCCTTTATCAATGAGTGCAACTGTTGCCACATCGCCCTGTTTCAGGGCTCGATAATAGAAATACCAGGAGAGCGTGGTCGTGAGCCCTGAGAGGGCAAACCAGGCGATATTTGCCATTTTGATACTGCTGAAATCAGACGATTTTAATGTGATTAATGAAATGATCGATATGAAAATAAATACAAAAATTGTGCGAATAAAGATCGCCATTTCACCCGATACTTCTTTCATCCCATGCTTGGCAATGACAAAAGTAAACCCAGCAAAGAACATCGAGATAAACGCAAATTTCATCCACTGAGGCATCGAAAGATCTCAATTTATTGATGAAAAAAGCCGCTCGAAATCAAATTCGAACGGCCAGATGATTTTTCATTAATACTACTGAAAAATGAATCTGTCAGATGTACTCATTAATCAGGTTTTCCAGCATCTCCTGCCGGCCACTTGGCGTAGCGGCTGAATCGCCCTTTTCCAGCATCAGCTTTTCAAGGGCTGCAAAGCTTGATTTACCCGCCTCAATCTGCTGCCCCAGTTCGCCGTCCCAGCTCGCATAACGGGCCGTGACATGCCCTGAGAGTCGGCCTTCGCTCAAAATGGCATGAGCAATCTTCAGGCCTCGGGCAAAAGCGTCCATACCGCCGATGTGGGCATGGAAGAGATCAACCGGCTCATAGCTTTCTCGACGCACTTTGGCGTCAAAATTCACGCCGCCTGTGGTGAAACCACCCATCTCGAGAATTTTTCGCATGCAGTGTGTGGTCAGGTAGATATCCGTTGGGAATTGGTCGGTATCCCAGCCCAGAAGCGGGTCGCCGGTATTAGCGTCGATCGAACCAAGAGCGCCTGAATCCACTGCTACGGTCAGCTCGTGAAGCATGTCGTGGCCGGCAAGTGTGGCGTGATTGGTTTCAAGATTCAGCTTGAAATGGTCCATCAGCCCGTAAGTCCGCAGGAAGTTCAAACAGGCAGCGGCGTCTGAATCATATTGGTGCTTGGTTGGCTCCTTCGGCTTAGGCTCAATATAAAACTGACCGGTAAAGCCAATTGATTTCTTGAAATCTACGGCCATGTGCAGGAAACGGGCGAGATGATCCAGCTCACGCTTCATGTTTGTGTTGAGCATCGTCTGGTAGCCTTCGCGGCCACCCCAGAAAGTATAGCCCTCGCCGCCCAGCTCATGCGTGACTTCCATCGCCTTTTTTACCTGAGCCGCGGCCATGGCAAAGACTTCAACATTCGGGCTCGTTGACGCACCCTGG
>JBILGL010000098.1:0-10322 GCA_044351075.1 Isosphaeraceae bacterium
CTAATGAAATCATTACATGCGTCAAATAATGATCGCATATTGTGATCACAGCACATTTGATTGACTTCCATGCACTCATTTCCGAAGCCACTCAGTCGGATTCAAATCAAGGCTATATCCCGGCCATCTGACAGAAACGACGCTTTGTGCCTTTTCAGAAACTTACCCATCTGCTCGGCATAGCAATTCTCTTCATTTCTTTCTGAGGATAGGATGAGGGCATTCGATTGAGTCCTTTAGCAAATCATCAAGCGATTGAATCCACTTCGTCAAATCGGGCCGAATGACCTATGGCCATTTCATGGTGAATTCAGTTTGGTCTCTGAAATATGTAAAAACAGTGCAGGGCAGGGCAATTGATTATGAATAAAATTCAATTCAAATAGAATAAATGCAGGGCCAGCTATTGTTAACGATTAGGCGTGAAGTTGCGACAAAAAAAGAAGTGGAAATTTCCTCGGAATTTCGATGAATAGCAAGTAACGGATGAAGACGTTTAAATATTCGGATTGAATTTGAATGAAAAGCCTTTGATATTTTAGAAAATTGATAATCGAACAGGTTTTTTTCAGGAGATTCAAAAAAGCAGGTAATTGGCTGGATCAATTGATTTGCGAGCAGAGGGCTGTCGTTTTGATCCCGATCATAAGTCTATCCCGCTTTATTGTTTGTGGCAGGCGGCAAGGAAACGGAGAATTGACTGATTTCAAAGAATATTGCTGAGTTTCTTCTCAACATCATTAATGACACGCTTGCAGGAACTGGTTTCTCTATCTGCACTCATCTTAAGCCTCTTAAGCTATATTCTCCAGTTGAAAGGCTTAATAGACTCATGAAGCTGAAAATGTTGTTTGTCATTTGATTTTATCAGGTTGACTGACAGTGATATTCAGCTTCAACTGGGCGATTTGTCATGGAAAATGGTTTCATCTGCCGTTTTTGTTACGGCTGAAGATGCTGAAGGTAAATCTGGGCCATCTTCTCTCCCAGCTTCACTATGCCAGCGGTGTCAAGAACCAGCTTCTCTTTCTGTGCTGGAAGATCGAATGCTTTGAGATGAACGATTGAGGGATCGGAAGCCGCAAGTGCAGCAAGATTGGCAGTGATGTCAATATTATTAAGGCTTTTTTCATCCGGCGGTGGTTGCTGGCTTACAAACCATTTCAATTTGGGCTGAGATAGATCGCCTCTGCTGCCGTCGATGAGTGATTGCAGCCATCTGGTGGCATTTCTGCGATAGGGGTTAAAGGCCATGTCATTTTCGCCGAGATGATAGAAAATGCCTGCCAGCTCAACAGTGTGGCCCTTTTCTTCAAGCTCTTTGATCGATTTCCTGATGAAGCCGATAAAGTGCTCGTAGAGGTTAAGATCCTTTGCCGCAGTGCCATCCGGTGTCCAGTCATTGATCTGCGATCCACTGTGGGTGAATTTGGCGATCGCAATGTTTCCGGCGAATTTCTTTTTGAGCGTATTTGCAAAACTCAGTTCCGGGCCGAAAGTTTCGTAAGGCCCGGCGGGGCCGAGAGGTTCCCACCCGACAGACGTTTTAAATCCCCCGCCAAGATTGTATTTAAATGCAATTGTCGGATCATCGTTTGCCAATGACTCATCGCCTTTGAGTCTTTTAAGCTCTTGGCTAAAAGCACGCTCGCCTTCCATATTTCGATGACCGGCAAGAATGAATAGTTTCACTGGAGTTGCATTTTTATATGGCCATGCAAGCAGCGGACGCTCGGTGGCCGTTTTTTTTCCGATTGTTTTCAGATAGGCTTCCGCATAGTTAATTCCGTGCTCGAGCTGGCCAAGAGTTCCGTAATGGTAATGCAAGCCTGCCTCATTACCGATCTCAACCGCATCGTGTGAAGTAGGAATGTATTGCGTGAGCGGATCGGATTCGGCGACAGACTTCTGGCCCATGCGGATGGCATGCATGTTTTCGCGGTTATCCATTCCCCAGATCGTCTTGGTGCAGAGCTCGCCAATGTAAAACCTGAGATTTGGAGCATTCAGATCTCGACGCCAATTCGCGATAAAATTCTTCAGGTTAGGACCATAGACGGGCTTGAATTTTTTATCAAACATATCATTCTCACCCTGATGCCACATAAAGCCTTCCAGCCGATAGGGCACATGCCTGCGATCCAACTCGGCAAGCGAAGCACGAATATGATCCAGAGCTAATGGATAAAGCTTAAATCCACCCGGATTGTCGGGATTCCAGTCATTTCCCAGAGTCGTTCCGCCTGATGCACATTTAATGATTGCAATGGGTGCGTCAATTTTTTGAGAAACAAGTCTTCCGAAGCTGAGTTCCGGGCCGAAGTAATCATTCGTCGGTTTTAGAGAGGTCCAGCCTTTTGAAGTGATCATCTGTTCGCGGCCGATTTTGTAGGAATACTGAATGTTTTCCTGTGGCTTGTCGAGACCGGTGAAGGGCGCAAAAAGCTTGATGTCTGTCACCCTTGAATGACTGCCGACCATATTCGACTGACCAGCAAAAATGAAAACACGGACAGTCTTGCTATCCGTCTCGTCGCATCGTCCCAATGAGGGAACCAGAAGAATGAGGGCAAAAAGCAATGATTTCATCGTGATTGTTCTTTGATGGAAGGAGAATCGAGAGCTCTTGCAGATGATATAGCGATTAGCCACTGTTTTTTGAGCCAAAACTTCACAGGTTTGTCATTTGCTGAATGAAGTTGTTTCTAGCGTAAAGATAGTTGTTTGATAATGCAATGGATACGGTCGTTCTCATTCAAAAAAGTTGATGATTTAAATAAAATACATATCTTCAAATATGAGGTGTTAAATGAATTTGGAGATAAAGCCAGAGTTTTTGTCTTTTTTTGCTTTTCAACTGAAATTAAATGCCTTCAGCAATTGATCATTCGGATAGGCTTTGCAGAAAATCAATTCACTTTCATTGCAAGTGGGTGTTTGCAATATGTCTCAGACGATTTGAAAAGCAGCAGGTCGATCAGTTCTCAACGACTTTTCTGAATCTTGCTTGTTTTTCATTTTGAAATTCAAGAAAATTGGATTAATTGATCACTCAAACCGGATTCATTCACATCGACGTTCATCAGGAATCTCTCCATGTTTCAAAAGACTTTATCACTGTTGCTCAACATCATTTCAGCAATCATTCTGCTTTCATCGGCTTCGCGGGCTCAGGATGTAGGCGAGATTATTCGTCTCGACCCCCGAATTGATAAGCTCATCTCGCCCGGTGCGAAGATCGAAAAACTGACTGATGGGCACGACTGGTCCGAAGGCCCCGTCTGGCTGGCTGGCGAAAATAGCCTGCTTTTTTCTGACGTACCAGGAAATATCGTGCATCGTTGGGATCCCGCTACGAAGAAACTCTTAACCTTTCTGAAACCAAGCGGCGACACCGGGCGACTCAAAGGCTCGAGCGGGCAGGGCTCCAACGGCCTGACCATCGATTCGGTCGGCCGACTCGTCCTTATGCAGCATGGAGATCGTCGTGTCGCAAGGCTCGAAAATTCCGGTTCTTTTACAACTTTGGCAGAACGTTTTGAAGGCAAACGCCTGAACAGCCCCAACGATGGCGTTTTTGCCAGCGATGGCAGTTTTTACTTCACAGACCCGCCCTACGGCCTGAGCAAAGGCGAAAAAGACCCTGCCCGCGAGCTTGATTTCAGTGGTGTTTACCGAATCTCGCCCGAAGGCCGCTTAAGTCTTCTCACCAAAGAACTTCGTTTTCCAAACGGGGCTGCACTGTCACCAGATGAAACGACGCTTTATGTGGCAAATTCTGACCCGGATCGCCCGATTCTGATGGCTTATCCGCTGGAAAAGTCGGGTAAAATTGGTAAAGGGCGAATCTTTGCCGATACGACCGAGCTCCTCAAAGCCAAAAAGCCGGGGCTGCCCGATGGTTTGAAGGTGGATAAAGCCGGCAATATCTTCATGACTGGCCCAGGCGGTGTTTATGTCTATGCGCCTAATGGAGTTCTGCTTGGTCGTATTGATCCGGGTGTAGCAACAGCCAATTGCGCCTGGGGTGACGATGGCAGCACACTTTACCTCACTGCCGACAACATGTTATGTCGGGTAAAAACCAAAACGGCTGGTCTTTTGCCAGGCCCACGCCTGAAATGAATCGATCAGGCATGAATTCTCTGGAAAAGTTTAAAAATCAACTTGTCAGTCGATTAGCCACCAAGCCATTACCGGACATCCCTGGCCTGGTGGACGACCTACTGGAATTGGCAGTGTCGTGTCAGGCAAGCGACCTTCACCTGACACCCTTCACCGGGTCGGGCCTGCGTCTTGAGCTTCGTATTGATGGTGTCCTGCACCCTCAGCTTGACCTGCCACAAGATATTTCAGCACAGGTTGTTGCGAGAATTAAAGTTCTCGCTGGCTTGCTCACTTACCGAACGGAAATACCGCAGGAAGGACGAATTCCTCCCGACCCAGCCCGCCAAAGGCCGGAAGTGCGTGTCAGTACGTTTCCAACTCTATCAGGTGAAAGGGCGGCACTTCGTTTTCTGACCAATACGGACTCGCGCCGCAATTTCGCCGATCTGGGTCTGCCTGATTTCGCAAAACAAAAGCTAAGTCATTTTATTTCAGACACTTCAGGCATGGTCATCATCGCCGGCCCAGCCGGTTCCGGCAAAACAACGACGCTTTACGCCTGCCTGCGAGAGATTATCCAGAATGCGGCAGGTTCGAGATGTCTCATTTCTCTGGAAGATCCCGTTGAATCTGCGATTGAAGGGGTCGCTCAGACATCGCTCGACCGTCGCGCCGGTCTTGGTCTCGCCAAGCTCGTCAAGGCCGTCATGCGGCAGGATCCTGACGTGATCGCCATCGGCGAAATCAGAGACAGGGCCACCGCTCGTTCTGCCTTTCAAGCCACCCTCACAGGCCACCTTGTGCTGACGACCACTCATGCCGGAGACTGTGTGGAAGTCATTACCAGATTATTGGATATGAAAATTCCGCCCTATGTCCTTCGAAGCAGCTTTCGAGGCATCATGGCCCAGCGTCTGCTGCGCCGGCTTTGCCCAGAATGTCGCAGCCGAAAGAGTAATGCAGAAAATGCTCAAAATTTAGTATTTAATGAACTTACGGAATATTATCAGGCTGGTAATGGCCCGTGCTCAGCATGTAGCGGCACCGGCTATCAGGGAAGGGTTTTGGTCGTCCAGTGGCTTGATTTCGGCCTTGATGAACTTTCTGTTGCTATTCAGAACAGGGTGGATGCACGCTCGATGCGCAGGATTATTGCGGCCGCTGGTGTTAAGTCTCTGCGAGAGAATGCCATCGAGTTGGTCAGACAGGGTTTGACGACACCCGCCGAAATGGTGCGGGCTTTTGGCATCCAACCATCATCTGAATAATCTTAAATTCTGATTATCAAACGCCTTATCGTCTGGCGATCCGTTTCAGTACATCAATTCCGCGGTCCAACGTCCGATCATCCACTGCATAGCTGATCCGGAAATGCGTATCTTTTTGGCTAAAGACATTGCCGGGAATGATTAAGAGCTGATTTCGTATCGCTTCCGCCACGAATTCGCTGGCCGTGCCCCAGGGTGCTTTCGGAAAAACATAAAATGCACCATCGGGACGAACAATTTCGTAGTCATCTTTAAGCGCATTGAAGATCTTGTCTCGCTTGGATTGATAAGAGGCAATGCGATCAGTCATGTCGGTTTTCATGGCTTCAATGGCCGCATATTGCACCAGGCTTGGTGCACAAATGAAGCTGAATTGCTGGAGCTTATTCATCTCTTGAATAATGCGTGAAGGGCCATGGGCAAAGCCGAGTCGCCAGCCGGTCATGCCATGCGTCTTGGAAAAACCGTCACAGACCAGCACATTTTCATCAAACAGGGCAGGGCTGGTGGTCGGCTTATCGTAGCTGAAGGCTGCGTAAACTTCGTCGGAAATCATCAGAACCTGTTTGCGGCGGCAGAGATCCGTCAGCTCACGTATCGAATCTTCCGACTGCACAATGCCTGTCGGGTTCGAAGGCGTGTTGACGATCACCACCTTTGTTTTGGGGGTGATCGCCGCTTCCACTTTGCTGACGTCGATCTGAAAATCGGGATAAGTGTCCACCAGTACGCTGCTGCCGCCAACCCATGTCACCAGATGACGATACATCACGAAGTAAGGATCAAAAATAATGACTTCGTCGCCCGGATTAACCGACACAGAAAGCGCCAAAGTCAAGCCGCCGGCTGTGCCTGAAGTCACCATCACCTGTCTGTCAGGATGGTGGTAGCGAGCATCAACCTCTGCCTGAAGCGCATTTCTAAGTTCAGGCAATCCTTGGGTTAAAGTGTATTCTGACTTGTTATTGAGAATGGCTTGGATCGCCGCCAGCTTGACGGGCTCAGAGACAGGAAAATCAGGAAGCCCGATCGATAAATTGATCGGATCAACCATCGATTTGGCCATTTCAAAAGCCTTACGAATGCCGGAAGCATCGATCCGGCCCATCCGTTCGGCAATCCAGTGGTCGTGCACTTGGGGTGCCTGCCTCTTCCTGATGATTTTGAAATCAGGCTCTAAAGTGATTTAAATTTTATCTTAAGCCTTGAGCGAATTTGGCGACCAATGGAGCAGTCTCCGACCTTCAATCAGAGCGAGGGCTGAGAAGAGCACGGCACTCCAGACCAGGTCGGCAACAATCATATTAACAGCAAATGGCAGTGCAGCCGTGTAGCAGGCGATAAGTCCCTGCCAAGTGGGCGGATACCAATTACCGAAATACCAGATTGTGAAATTGGTTGTCAGGAAGAAGATGGCGGAACTGACAATGGCCAGACTGCTGACCAGCCATGGTCGCCGATCTTTCTTAAGAACGAGCCTTCCAAAGATCACAGGCAACATGAAGCAAAGATAAACCGAGATCATCACTTCAGTGGCATAAGTACCGATGAGCAGATCAGTGAAAAGCAGCGATAGTACAGGCACGATTAAGCCGAGATAGCCGCCAAGTGCTGCGCCAGAGACAAGGGCAAGTGCAGTCAGTGGTGTGGCATTGGGGGCGTGCGGTATCAAGCGACCGGCAATGCCAGCAAGAATCAGTGTGGCGATGGTGGCAAGCAGAGTTCCGTGCTTTGTTTTCGTCGTTCCTGTGGGCATCTCAGAAAGCCTGTCCTGCAAAAGGATTAGGTTGATGAGAGAACAATGCCCTTTGACGGCAGTCAATCAGGGCCAGAGTTCGCTGCAAAATCCGGGCGGCGAGTAGCTAGAAAGCGTATTTCGTTGGTACAATCGCTTATCATAAGTATCGGCAATTTCAATGAAAAGTGCAACCTTCTCAAGAAATATGCATTTTTTGTTGAGATTGATCAAAAACCCCAGCCAAGCCTGAGCCAAAAAAGGATTGATCGATGATTCGAACCGGAACAAGGCGAAACGTTCTCAAATCTGCGATTGC
This sequence comes from Isosphaeraceae bacterium, assembly GCA_044351075.1. GTDB lineage: Bacteria > Planctomycetota > Planctomycetia > Isosphaerales > Isosphaeraceae > QWQI01. Next base: position 7,430 of record JBILGL010000098.1, read on the forward strand.
GGCATTGCCCAGCCTGCAGTGTTGTCCATTACTGGCTGAAGATACAAGGACTTACAATAATTCTCTCAAGCGTCTTTCGGTTCTGCGACCGATCCTTGAAGATTTTCCGCATTATGTCGAGCCGGTGAAGTGCCAGACCCGTTTTGAGGCCCCACCGCTGATTGATGAGCCTGAGGCCGACCTTGAAGTGCGTGCCTGGCGATGGAGCTATAACGCTCGTGGTATCATAGAGATACCGAATAAGCTCAGGGCCGATCGAACGGCCGTCATCGTGGTGCATCCCTGGGCTATCGACGACGGTCAAGGCTGGAAATCACCCGAACCGGCAGGGGTCGCGTTTCAATGCACGCCTCAAAAAAATCGCCTGGTGCTCCAGCACGCACGTGACGTTATCAATCCACTCCTGAAACGCCTTCGAGGCAAGGCCAAGCTCATCGCCTATAGTCTTCCTGGGCTTGAAGATCCGATTCGTGATAAAATCTATCGGTCGTGGAATTCACATCCCACAACGGCCTCTCGAAAAGAAGGGATGAAAGAACTTCAGGCCAAGCTCAATAATTTCTCCTACTTCGGCGGATCGCACCCCAAAACCATTCAGCTTGATGGTCAAAATCCGGTAAAATCATACTTTAACGCATTTCCTGGCCTCGATGCCGGCGACCGATACGACCCGCCCGGCTTTTGGCAACTCCCCGTGCCCGTCATGGCCACCATCGACGTTGCCCTCAACGACCTGGTGATTTACGACGGTGATGGCTATCCGAAACTGCGTGACCATCTTCGCGAGATCGGCATAAAACATGTGCTATTAGCAGGTTACAATACTGACATGTGTGTCTGTAAAACCACGGCCGGCTATGAAAATCTGCGTGAAGACTTCAATGTCTTTCTTGTCGGCGATGCCACCATCGCCACCTTCCCCGGGCAGGATTCACCACGCCATGCCACCAATGCGTCCGTCAGTTTCGCAGCACTTAACCTGCTGATCACCCAGTCATCGTGGATTAATCATAAGCCAAATGCATGAATAGGCTTATGGAATCGATTAATGCGTCGATCCGATTCGCCGGTAAACCCGCAGCCGCACACGGTCAGCCTGTTCTTCCTGCAAGATCATCCAGCCCCACTTTGGGTCGATCACCGGTCTTTTGTGGGGCGTAATGATCATCATAAGTTCACTGATGAACGATAGTTGCAGGCAAAGTGAAGCCAGGCGACTTGGCTCACAGAGGTGCATGGCAAATGAGCAGATGATCAGATCGGCGCTGGCCCCGTGCATCGCCCCTGAAGCAATTTCTTCAAATGAAAAGACTTCAGCGGCTCGACCGGTTCTAATTTCATAAGCCTTGGCAGTGTAGGGGTCTATGCCGGTGATATTGGTGTATCCGGATTCTTCCAGAACGAGCGTGACCTCGCCTGAGCCGCAGGCAAGGTCGATCACATGGATGCTCTTCGGCAAGCTGGAGGAATCCAGCCAGGCCTTGATCAATTTGCGGATCGCCGGCTCGTGCGGGTTGCGATAATCGGCTGCGTGAAGCGCATAATATTGGCTGGGGCCGTGGGTGTCGTAGCCTTGCCTGACTGGCTCGACCGGTGGAAGTTTCTTTCCCCGATCGCTTGATCGGTTTGTCTGATTTTTGGGAGTTCTCGCCATGAAACCGCCCCGGATCATTCTGGCCAGCTCGTCTCGATACCGTAAGGCCCAGCTCGAATCGCTGGGGCTGGCTGTTGATTGTATCGCGCCGGGGGTGGACGAATCAGCGGTGAAATCAGTAATCGCTGATCCAGCTTTGGCCGCGACTGCACTCGCCAAAGCTAAGGCCGAAGCTGTTTTCAGGAAAAATCAGGATGCGGTGGTGATTGGCAGCGACCAGATTGCAACGATTGACGGTGAAATACTTGACAAGCCTGGCACTACAGAAAATGCCTTCCGGCAGATTCGCAGGCTCGCTGGACGCACTCATCTGCTTGTGACGGCTGTCTGTGTGCTCGGGCCTGCCGAGCAAAAAGTGGAATTTGTTGATCTGACCCGGCTGACAATGCGAAAATTGAGCGACGAAGCCATTTTTCGATATATCCAGCATGATAATCCGCTCGATTGTGCTGGTTCTTACAAAATTGAATCAGCCGGGATCGCCCTTTTTCAAAAAATTGAAACGGCTGACCACTCAGCGATCACAGGCCTGCCACTCTTACGACTGGTTGATGTGCTGATTGATCATGGAATAGAAATTCCCTGAAATTATTTAAAATATAGCAATAATCACATGCAATCACAAGCAAAATTGATCGAATGGCATTGTGGAATTGGCGGCGTTTCTGCAGCAGTATCAGGCCGTTTTCAAACACTTGCAGCAATTGATATTAAACGCGAAGCCATTGAAATTTATTCCACAAATTTCCATGGTCATCAGACGGTTATAAAAAATATTGATACAATTTCCGACCATCTCGTGAAATCATGGGGAAATGCCGATCTCTGGTGGATGAGCCCGCCCTGCCAGCCCCACACGGTGCTTGGCAAGAAAAGAGACGTGGCTGATAATCGATCCGCTTCATTTCTGCGAATGTTGCAACTTCTCGAAAAATTCCGTCCACCATGCATCGCTATGGAGAATGTCCCCGGCTTTGGCCAAAGTCAATCAAGGCAATTACTGATTCAAACCCTTGAAAAAGCTGGCTATTCGTTTATTGAGGAAACAATCTGCCCGACGAGCTGGGGCTGGCCAAACCGCCGGAATCGCTACTACCTCGCTGCGTGTCGTGATCAAATGACTCCCCTCCGAGAACCAGATCTGTCATTACAATCAAAATGCAATCTGGTGGATGTAATTGATCCTTTAGCAGATCGCAGCCAAGAGCTTTATGTAACTCAGGAATTTCTTGATCGATA
>JBILGL010000171.1:0-7969 GCA_044351075.1 Isosphaeraceae bacterium
CGTAAACGAGCTGAAGTGACCAATTCTCGTAACGACTCATCGTGTTGCGAATCGAGCTTAAACCAGCGGTTTTCTTCCGTTCCGACATCCAGCAGCAATCGTTCCACCAAATATCGCGGGTTTTTTACCGACGATTTTCCGCCAGACGCTGATGCCGTTGTCCAATCTCCAATTGCAGTCTCAAGCTGATCAACTTCGCGGCGAAACGCTTCCGGGAAAATCTCGGGAGGCTTTGGTGCAATGCCTTGGCTTGCCGCTTTTTCAACGACTTTCTTCAGCTCTTCCAGCCCCTCACCCCGGCGGGCCTGAATCGGCACGATGGGAACATTCAGGCGACGAGCCAGGCCTTGCACGTCAACTTTCAGGCCTTCAGCGCCGGCAAGATCGGTCATAGTGAGGGCGATCACCACCGGGCGGCCCAGCTCGAGAAGCTGGCTGACAAAGTAAAGATTGCGCTGTAGATTATTGGCAGCGGCGACACAGAGAATGACATCCGGGCCAGGCAAATCAGCCGTTCTGCCCAGCAAAACATCCACGGCAACCATTTCGTCAGGCGACCGCGGAGCCAGACTATATGTGCCCGGAAGATCAACCAATAGCCATTTCCGGCCTTTGAATTCGAGCTCGCCCAGCTTTTTTTCAACCGTCACGCCAGGGTAATTGCCAACTCGCTGATTGACGCCCGAAAGAGCGCCAAAGAGAGTTGATTTACCGGTGTTCGGATTCCCGATCAGCGTGATCGTAAGAGGTGCCGGCTCAGATGATTGCGACATGCCACCTTCCGAAGAAGCCGAAGTCATTGCGGCGTATGAACCTGACAATCACGACATGCGGCACTGGAGAGCTTGACAACGACCGATGCAAGTTCATCGCACCGGATACCAATTCGCTGACGCCCCAGCCCAATAATACACGGACTGCCGGGCCGAATCATTTTCACTTGAGCCCCACAGCAAAGGCCCATCTCCCGCAGGCGATGCACCATGGAATTATCGCCCATGATCTCGCAGATACAACCGGTCTGCCCAGGGCGTAGCATCATCAGGGATATTCCTTCTGAAGCTTCCTGCTCTCCAAGAATTGGCATTTCGGTGATCATTGCCGAAGCCCTGTTGCTGATTGGCTTTATTGCTCAGTTCGCGAATGTGTTTATCAGAACCTGTTTCATGGATCAAAACAGATTCAATCGCGAGTAATTGAGATTGAGTCTCAACATCAATATTATATCAGGCCTGACAACGAATTCCAACCAATTTCCAAAATGAGCGAAAGAAAATTTTTTAAAGGATTAGCCTAATCAGACATAGATCGTACATAATTAAGCAATAGGAATTTTTTGTCTTTTTCTCTACCATTTGTTGACAATTATCATCATAATGAAGTCGTAAGAGATCAGCTTCGAACATGGATTGTTAAAGTTCGGTTTATCTGTAAGACTTGTACCTAAATCAATGAGGTCCAGTCATGCCAATTCCTCCCGCCGATTTCCCGCCTTCGCCAGATCATAACCCACGATTCGATTCGACATTCAGTCAGACTGGAGCCTGGCGATTCCTTAATGATAAGGATCCTGAGCTGACAAAATCCATTGTGTTTTATCTGAAGCATGTCGCATATCGTATTGTCGGGCCAGATGTTGCACATGAGATCGGCTATTCTGACATCGTCATGAATGCGATTCATGTGGGGCTGAGCAAAGCCAACTCTTTCCAAGGCGATTCTGAAGGTCAGTTAAGAAGCTGGCTTGTCGGAATCATGAAAAATCTTCATCGTCGATATCGACGCGATATCCTGAGACGACGTGAAGTTTCACTCGATTACGGAGCAAGCGGAAATCAATTTGCTTCAGAAAAAATGATCAGCGACCTGGTTGATTCTCGGAGTTGTCAACCGGTGGATGAAGCCTGTCGGAGAGAGTTGGTGACCGTCATCAATGAATCGATTGCCCAACTTCCCTGGCGGATGAAATTGGTCGTTTCAATGCATGTCTATGATGCAATTGACTTTCGGACAATCGCTGAACGTCTTGGTATGGAAAAATCGGCCGTTGAAAAACGCTACCAGCGAGCGGTCAGTCAACTCCGGGAAAATCACCGGATCCGCACGCTTCTCGGACTAGTCTGATTCTTTCATTTGCCGTGAATAATTGAATCCATTATCTCAAACGTTTCAGCCGATTGTCTGAAACTGGCTCACGATTGCACGCGCCGTTCTCAGGCCATCGGCCGCGGCACTCACAATCCCGCCGGCATATCCAGCACCTTCGCCGCAGGGGTAAAGGCCATCGATACCCGGTGTCTGTCGAGAAAGATCATCTCGTGGTATCTTGACTGGGCTCGACCCACGCGATTCAGGCCCTACCAGCACCGCATCTCTGAGAAATGCGCCTCGGAGCGAACGATCCATCACTGGCAGGCCACGCTCTAAAGTTTTGAGAATCACCGGCGGCAGAAAATCAGCGAGCGATGCCGCAAATGCACCCCGGGGGGCACTGGTCACGACCGAGCCGCGGCTGCGCCGATGCCTGAGAAAATCTCCAACACGGTGGGTTGGGCATTGATACGACCCCTTACCATTTTCATAGGCAGCCTTTTCGGCCCGGCGCTGAAACTCAATACCGGCCAGCGGATGATTTGAGCCAACATCCTCTGCACTAATTGTCATCACCAAACCACTGTTGGCGTATGGGCTGTCGTGATACGACTCACTCATCCCATTTGAGCAAAAATGCCCAGCCTCGCTCACAGATGCCATGATATAACCGCCGGCACACATGCAGAACGTGAAAAGATCGCGCGGGCCGGCATGCACGGCCAGGTTGTAATCAGCCGCCCCCAACCCCAACAGATCCGAAGCCTCTCCATAGCGTGCCCTTGTGATGGCCGCCTGCGGTTGTTCAATGCGCACACCCATCTGAAACGGTTTGAACTCAAGCGGTACACCGCGCTGGTGCAGCATGGCGTAAGTGTCTCGTGCGCTGTGGCCTATGGCCAGAACGACGGTATTTGTCTCGATCAGCCCCGAGCTGGTGGCCACGCCCCTGACCTGACCATTTTCAATCAGAATATCTTCGACTCGGCAATTGAATCGGGCTTCTCCGCCGGCCTGTTCCATCTTTTTACGGAGCGTGCGAACGATTAACGGCAGGCGATTTGAACCGAGATGAGGCCGGTGCTCATACACAATCGACGGCTTACCATGACATTCGGCCATGATTTCAAGCACTCGCGTGACATCGGCCCCGGTGTTGCGGCATGTCAGCTTGCCGTCAGAAAATGTGCCGGCTCCACCTTCGCCAAAGAGATAGTTTGACTCATCGTCGTGTGGTCCACCCGTGTCAAAAGCACGCACATCGGCCACCCGTTCCTTCACGGCCCGGCCACGTTCAAGCATGATCGGCCGATAGCCCGAAATGGCCAGCATGTAAGCAGCATAAAGCCCGGCAGGACCTGAGCCTATAACAACAGGGCGGTGCTTCAGCGGCGCTGGCCCTGGCTCAGGCCATTGAAATGAATCGTCGGCGAGTGCAGCCACACCTCGTGGCAACTTTGCGGCATCGACTTCTTTTTCCCATTCGGGCAAGTCGATCGCGAGCGAATAGACATAATGAATGTCGTCGCGACGGCGGGCATCGAGACTTTTCCGCAGAATACGCCAGTGCGAAAGCTGGTCGGGGGGGCACTGAAGGCGATCGGCGGCAATCGCCGGCAACTCAGCTTCATCCTGACCCACAGCCAGCTTCAGGTCGGTAACACGAAGTTTCATCCGTAATTTCTTTTATTTCAATGTGTTATCTGATGACCGGGCCAAAGCATGACAACGTAATGTCGTCAAATTGAGTCGTGCCCTCGGAGAATTTCCGTATCGCCTCGACGATAGTTTTACCAATCGTTGTTGGTCCGCCGGAAGTTGCCTCAACAATCTTCAGCAGATTATTGTCATCAGGTGAACAGAAGAGATGCCCCGCCTTATTGCGTGCGTCCGTCACGCCATCGCTGTAATAGACAACCGTATCCCCCGGCGCCAGTTGCACTTCGCCAAGCTCAAAATAATTGTCTTCCTTGAATGAGGGGTCGCCAAAATCAACCGCCATCAAATGCCCGCTGAGCTTGCTGTCTGGCTGCTCAACTCGTCCATCGGCTCGCTTGAGCAGAAGTGGAGGATGGCCGGCATTGACCATCGTCATTTTCAGTGTTTTGAGGTCAATCACAGCTAATGACATTGAGACAAATCGGCTTTCGAAGCTTGAAGGCGGGTTCAAAAGTGGCGTCAGGGCTTCGTCAAGTTTTGTAAAGGCTTTGCAGGGCTCGCTTTCCGTGCGAATAACATGCTTTAGCTCGCTGGAGAGTCGGGCCATGATCAGGGCTGCCGGAAGGCCTTTGCCGACAACGTCGCAAACACAAATGGCCAGACGATTTTCGTCCAGACGAATAAAGTCGTAGAAGTCGCCGCCGACATCTTCCCGTGGCTTGTATTCGACAAAGAACTCAAAGCCGGAGATTTTCGGAAGGGACTGCGGCAGAAAGAGATTCAGAATATCCGAGGCATTTTCAAGGTCTGACTTCAGCTTGCTCTGTTCGAGCGCTTTCTTGTGCAGTTCGGCCATCTGCATCGTTGCGCCGACCTGCTGCGCAATGACTTTCAGAATTTCGAGATCAGCAAGCTTAAATTCGGAATTCTTGTCGGTATCGACCTGAATCATCCCCTTGACTTCGCCATCGGGGCTGAGAACGGGAGCGACCATTACCGAGCGAATCTCCATGTCGAGCATCGATTCGCTGATGGAGTTGGCTGCGTCTGTCTCCGTCATCAGGGCCGAATTCTTTTCCTCGATCACAAGGCGATAAATCGTTCGGGAATAGCGTGGCAGTTCGTCATCATTGGCTTGAATCAACGAACGCCGGCGAATGGGATTAATTTTCCAGGATAAAAGCCTTAATCGGTTCGAGTTAGGCACGGTGGCATAAAGAAAGTATCGACGACCTTTGGGGAAAATTCGGATCAGTTGCTCCATCAGCACCGGGCCGATATCGTCATCTTTAAATTTGGTGGCCAGTGTACGGCTGATCTCAAGAATGCCATCCAAGACCTGCTGCATCGGGGTGATTGTCATCGAGGCCGAGGGCGAGAGCGTAATATCAGGCATGGCATTTTCAGAAGCGGAAACCGGCGCAGGGCCGATCTCAATCGGGCCATTCTGAAATCGAATCCGATGCTTCTTGCCCAGCTCAATAATGTCGCAATTTTGCAGAAGATAAGGTTGATCCTTTACCAGATCAATCCGTTTTTCGCCGGCATTCGTTATACGAATAATTGCAGTGCCATTGAGGCTTGAATTGTCCCTGATTGAATAACCCGACTTGGTCGCTTCAATAATGGCATGCCTTCTCGAAATCTCGTCGGCCGGCAGACAGACGTTGCTTTCCGGTATCCGACCCATAACGAATTGAATCGTTTCCTGGGTTCTGGGCTGTTCCGGCAGATCAAACTGCTGATTATTCTGCGTAAGAATTGTCAGGAAGGCCATGCGGAAAAAACTCGCAATCGGTGTAATCAATTGTTCCCATGTGCATATAGAGCTAACATTGTAATCATTTTACTGCTTTAAACCAAGATGATTCCCGAAAACTGTGAGCCCATCATTGTTTGCAAGCTGTCAGTGGAGACGATGTAATATTTATGGCCCAGCCTAATGAGAGTCGTTTCTGAAATGATTACGCTGGCTTTTGAATAAAAATTCAATTTCATGCCGAATCAAAATTGCTGATTCAGCTGATTTTCAAAATCTCGGTCAGTTGTTCCAGTAGTTTTTCAAGCCTTTTCGGCACGGTTTCTGTTTTTGGAATCTGATTTTTGTAAGTGTTTAAAAGAGATAAAATCAGCTCTGCCATGTTCAAGTCCATCGTTTCGCCCACCAGCGGGTCAACTGACTCCAGAAATGCCGCTTCTCTGCCCTCAAATGCATGGTCTGCTGCTTCAATTACCTCTTCGATATGGTCAAACAGGATTCCGTGACCATGGCCGGCCAGTGATTGCCCGAGCTTGTTGAGTTGATATAAATCCCCGTTTCTGACAAATTCTGAAGTCAATTGAACATAAGCCCGCCAGCACCAGTCGTCTTCCGCCGGAAAATAGCCAGGCACCGCCAGCCAGGCGGCAACGCGGTCGGTTTTTCCGACACCTACCAGAGCCATTTGATATTGAGCTTCTGCCGTTTTTTGCTGCTCAATCCGCTTCCAATCCGCCAAAAAAAGCCCCGGTGGCCATGCAGGAGCACGATTCGTCAGCGCTTCAGCTCGTCGGCGATTACGCTGGCGACCGGCCAGCCAGCCTATTAAAACCATGGCGGATGTCGCACCAAACCAAAGCATTTTACGGCGATTCGTTCGGTCACTCGGCACCGGCTGGGCTGCGGCAGGGCTCATCTGGGATAGATTCAGAAGTATGCTCGAAACAAGCTGTTGATCCGACTTTTTTCTCAATAAAGAGACACCGGCCTGATTCCCTCCACCAATTTCCTGCAGAATCCTGATGACTTCACCGGCAGATGGCGGTCGAAGGTCTGGCTGCTTTTCGATCATCCAATCGACAAGCTCGCTTAAGCTTTCCGGGCAATCAGGCCGCAATACCCGCACAGAGACCGGCCGCTCGCTGATCTGCTTCAGGGCAAGTGCATAGACAGATTCCGCCATAAGCGGAGGCTTGCCCGTCAAAAGATGATGAAATGTCATTCCCAGCGAATAAATATCAGTCCGTTTGTCGATACTCCGGCTCTGAACCTGCTCTGGACTCATATAAAGAGGTGTGCCCATTGTGGTGCCGGTTTCGGTTAATGATTGCACCTCGGCATTCAAATTCCGCGCCAGCCCAAAATCGGCGATCTTGACTTCCCCCTGATCGGTAATCATCAGGTTGTCGGGCTTCAAATCGCGATGAATCAAGCCCATTTCCGAAGCTGCCTGAACCCCCATGCTCGCCTGAAGCATCATCGAAATGCAATAATCAAAGGGCAGAACACCAAGCCCCTTTTCCTGACGCTCCTTCAAAATATTCCCAAGATTTTGCCCTCGAACCAGCTCCATCACAATGTAAGGCTGATTTTCAAACGACCCCAGCGCATAAATGTGAATAATATTCGGATGGCTCAGCCGGGCGGCACTGCGGGCTTCCGACTCAAAACGAATGATCGATTCATTTTTGACCGGGCGGCTCGTGTTCAGGAATTTCAATGCCACCTGTCGATCAAGACTGATCTGGCGGGCTTCATAAACCACGCCCATACCACCCTTGCCAACCACTTTTTCGATCAGAAAATCGTCGATCCGCCGGCCAATCAGCGGGTCGGTCTCCACCGTTCGATCCAGTGATTTTTCCGGCTGATCCGGCACACCGGTCAGCTTCGTATCTTGATCCATAATATTAATTCTATCAGATTTTCAAGAGGCTTCATGTGGGATTTTTACCTGTTATCAAAGAAACAAAAAAACCGGCGGATTGCCCCGCCGGTTTAACATAAGATCAATAATGCAATTCACCCTTGAATTGCAATCAGGCTCATTCCGGATAATCAGACACATAAACGGCCTTGACCTGTGTGTAATCGCGGAAGGTCTCTTCGCAATTCACGCCGCCGCCGGGCCCGCCCGAAATGCCCTGACCACCGTAAGGCAGGCCATAGGCAATTGTATTATGGCAATTGATCTGACAGGTGCCATCGCGGAATTTCTTGGCCAGAGCCACGCCGCGCTCAATATCGCGAGTCCAGACGCTCGCCCCCAGGCCATAAGGTGAGCTGTTGGCCAGCTTCAGGGCTTCTTCTTCGGAAGAAACCGGGCAGATTGTGGCATACGTATGAAAAACTTCGTCTGGATTCACATTCAGCCCGGGATTTGTCAGGTAGAGCGATGGCTTGAGGTAAAAACCATTGCGACCAGCCACTTCGGCATCGCCACCGGCAAGTAGCGCCTTG
>JBILGL010000587.1:0-3044 GCA_044351075.1 Isosphaeraceae bacterium
CCGAAATCGACCTGCAATCAGCATTGTCAACAGTCGGCCTACCACTCATTCTCAAAACAGCTTCCGAAGGTTATGACGGCAAGGGGCAGACAAAAGTAATCTCGGCTGCTGAACTGCCCAATGCCTGGCATCAGCTTGGCCAGCGGCCTTGTGTGGCTGAAGCAATTGTGCCATTTCAGGCAGAACTGTCGATCATCATCAGCCGTGACCGCTTCGGCCAGACAGCCACCCATGGTCCCATGTGGAACCATCACACCAACCACATCCTCGATTGGTCGCTTTACCCATCACCCTTCGGTCCAATCATAACTCAAGAAGCCATACAGATCGCCCGTCGAGTGGTTGATGAGCTTGATCACGTCGGACTAATGACTGTAGAACTATTTCTCACAGATAAGGGAGAATTGATTGTCAATGAATTGGCCCCCCGGCCACATAATTCAGGACACTGGACGATTGAAGGCTCGCCCACAAGTCAATTTGCACAGCAGGCACGCATTCTGGCCGGTTGGTCCGTGGGCGAAACCTTTTCGGAAAAACCCGCCTGCATGGCGAACCTGCTGGGAGATGTTTGGGCCGGCGGCGAGCCAGAATGGAGCCGTGCATTGGCAACTGATCCCGGAATTCATCTTCATTTATACGGCAAATCTGCACCTAAAAAAGGCCGCAAGATGGGCCACCTGACCTGTGTGGATCATGACCCCAGTCAGGCCCAGGCACGCGTATTACTGGCGAGAGATATTTTACAGGCAAAAAGATAATGGCGGCAGCGGAGCAGGCAATATGTCAGCAAATGCCGGCCAGTTCCTGAGCACATTTCTCAGCCCCGCCTGGCTCGGCTTGTTGCCGCTGACCGCAATACCACTTGTTACATTGTTTTTTCGGCAAAAAAAGCTGATTCCTACCACTGCTGGCTGGGGGATTACAACAAAACAGTTTATTGCCAGTCGCTTTTCATGGCGATTGTGGCGGGCACTTTTTGTAACATTGGGTATCTTATCCATCATTATGGCACTTGCTAAACCGGTGTGGCCGGAAATTCAGGCTATAAAACCTGTACGCGCTGCTCACCACTGGGCCATTGTGCTGGACTGTTCCGGCAGCATGGCCCAGACCGATCCTGGTCAGACTTTCTCAAGATTAAAACGACTGACAGATGCAGTTCGGAATGAAATCAGGCAGCGGCCTTATGACAGATTTACGATCATTCGTGTAGCGGGTTTCGCCGACCGCATCGGTCCACCAGCCGCGAACGGCGAATTTCTTGATCAGTTATTAAATGAAATTACTCCTGCATCGCCCGGCGAAGATGGCACAAGTCTGGCAGATGGCCTGATTCTGGCAATGGATGAGTTGGTGAAACACGGCGAAACTAGCAAGAAAACTTCATCGATCCTGCTGATTTCCGATGGCCGTGATAATCCACCTGATCCAGCCTCACAAAAACTTATCGATATTCTAAGTCTCTTTCAGAATGTTGCAATTCCCCTCCACTGGCTAAATTTAAATCTGCCGATTGCACCCGACGAATCAAAGGAAAGCAAGGAACTTGGTAAATCATCTATTCTTCTGCTGAATTCCATGGTTAGGAATTCGGGCGGAACGATCATCAATATCGATCAGAATGTTGTATGGAATGCAGTCATCGGCAATTCTTTAGTGAAATTAGCTCCGATTGATGGTCAGTTAATTCCATCAGCAACTGTATTACTTCTCATACTTTCGTTAGTTTTTTTCGTAATCGGTATCGCAATTAATATCATGGCGATCGGGTTTGATCATCGCTTTCGATTTGCGATCTTAAACCAAATATTATTACTGCTTCATTTTATTTCAATAATATTTCTATTCACTGTAATTTATCAGTTTTATCAAAATCAGAAAACGGAATTAATCAAAGAAAGTCCGTGTAAATATGCAAAAAAGGCAATTGCAATATTGATTGATGTGAGCCCGAGCATGACTGCTGCCGATACACCGGATAGGAATCGTCTGGAGTCGGCAAAAAGACTGGCACAGGCTTTCGCTAAAGAGGCTTTATTGCAACAAGGCTGTGTGATCTCCATTCATGCTTTTTCCGGCAGAGCACTGGCACTCACACCCTGGACGACGGACTACGCAGCAGCCCGAAGTGTCATCACCGAATTAGAGCCAAGGCAAATCAGGCCCGATGGATCAGATTGGAGCCTTTTGTTTCAGCATATTGACCAAATCTCTCAGAAATTATCGATTAAGAATCAAGCCAATGAATTTGACATTAATTTTATGATTATTACAGATGGCGAGTTTTCCAAAGCTCCAAATACAGAAACTACTGCACTTATTTCAAAGAAAGGAATAAAATTCAACTGCATTACATTGGGAAGTGACAGGGAGCCTGGAATTACATTTTCAGTGGATGATAGCAGAGAGTCGCTCTGGATCGATAAATCAACAAATAACCCGGCACGCACAAAACGGCATGATCGACTGTCAATGAATTTGACCCAATTATCGGGCGGCAAGTTTTTTGCGATTGGCACCTCTTCGTTTGATCCATATGTGATTGCAAGGGATTTTATTTCGTTAAATTCCACAGACACATTCAACTCACCTGAAAAGCCCAAAGATACCATCATACTTATAAAAGCAGCACTTTATCTGATTCTGGCCAGTGAATTGATTGAATTATTTTGGCAAAAGAAAAGTTCATTGAAGATAATTCTATCGATGTCGTTACTGATTACATCCTTTGCCTGTCGTCAGAACCATCCAAATGAAAGATTATGGCATACAATCCATGAGGCAAGACAACTACAACTTTCAGGACGATTGCCTGAAGCTGAACGATTATTACAACGAATAAAAACATCGCATGTCAAAAACCCATTACTGCATTATCATGTTGGCCTGATCATGCTGGTTGAGGGCGAATATATGAATGCAATTTCTGAATTCGAAAAAACAAATCAACTTATTACTATTAATGATAAAGATCAAAATTTATTGCTGGCTCGCTCAACTTACGCCATTGGCTACGCGAAGGCACTCCAGCAGAACTGGCA
>JBILGL010000586.1:0-3044 GCA_044351075.1 Isosphaeraceae bacterium
GAGATAGCTCACACAGCCTGTGCTGCCCAGACTGCCGCCGCAAAGTTCAAAGATCTTTCTCACTTCGCTGGCAGTGCGGTTTCGGTTGTCCGTAAGGATTTCGCACATCACTGCCACGCCGGAAGGGCCATACCCTTCGTAAATAATTTCTTCGTAATTCTCTGCGCCCAGCTCGCCCGTGGCTTTTTTGATGGACCGTTCGATATTCTCTTTCGGGCAGCTCACAGCGCGGGCTTTATCAATGGCATATCGCAGACGAAGGTTCGACGTTGGATCTGCGCCACCGGCCCGGGCTGCTACATAAATCTGGCGACAAAGCTTACTGAAAAGCTTGCCTCGCTTGGCGTCAACCAGTCCTTTACGATGAGCAATATTGGCGGCGTGTGAATGACCAGCCATGGATGATTCTCTCTCCGCTCGGTGCCAAATCAATATTGGCAATTGATTAAAGTGAATCTCAGATTATACCAGACCGCACCGGCCAGTAATCAAGGGTTTGGCAGTTTGTTATTCTGAGGCGGCTTTGGCATTTTATCCAGGTTCTCCAGCTTCGTTTTCAACGTTGCTGAAAGTTTCTGGCCCATTTTGTTATCCTCGATATGCTTTTGGGCCTCGAGCCATGCTTCTTTCGCTTTGTCAAAACGCTTCAGGCGGAAGAGAACATCGCCGATATGGTCAAATAAAGTGCCATCGGGGCTGCTTCGACGGGCAATTGACACGGCCTTTTCCAGGTATTTCAAGGCTTCTTCGTATTTGCCCCGCTTAAACAGCACCCAGCCAAGGCTGTCAAGATATGCCGAATTATCCGGCTCTTCTTCGACGGCCCGGCGAATCATCGTTTCGGCTTCTTCCAGTTTTTTGCCCTGATCGGCATAAAGGTAGCCAAGATCGTTAAACACACCAATGTCGTCAGGCACTCGCTTCAGCAGCGTCTCCAACTCTTTTTCACCATTGGCGAAATCATCGATATTCACATAAATGACTGAGAGCCCAGAATGTGCCACTTTGGCCAGTTCGATATTCGCCGGAAACTGACGGAGAAGATTTCGATAGAATTCGATCGCCTGCGGGTATCGTTCGGCTCGCATGAAAATCGCGCCGACGGTTCGGTTGAAATCAACGTCCTCAGGCGCTTTCTTAATCACGTCCATACCAATCTTGATGGCTTCGTCAAATCGTTTCAGGTCGCTCAGAATAAAGCACTTCATACGAATTGACATCGGATCGTTCGGATCCTGCAGGAGGATCTTATCAACCGTTGCCAATGCCTCTTTGGCCATCTTGCCCTGAAGCTGGAATTGGGCCAGCGTGACGACATTTCTGCGATCACGCTCGTTGGGGTATTTTTCCATGAGCTCAGACATGGCCCTGGCAGCATCAGCAAATTGACCATTGTCATAATAAGTCACAGCCAATTCCCGATAAGTATCGGCATTCGGCTCTGCCTTGACTGCCAGCTCTCGCAGACGCACAAGGCTACCAAATAATTCAGCCTGACGGGCCAGATAGAAAAGGCTGTTATACATCGCCCGCTGAAATGCCCGCGGGTTGGTGTCCAGCCGCTTGGTGGCCGCGTTTAATACGGATTCAGCCGCTTTTTTATCGACCGCAATCGACTCGATCTGTGGCCGGATTGATTCCAGCCCGCCTGGCCGGGTCAGGGCCCGGGCCAGCAGGTCAAGAAAACCATCGAATTTTCCGTCTTTAATCAGGCTCGCAGCCAAGGCCCCAAATCCCTGAGGGTCCGGCTGGATTCTCGTCAGACGATCGTAAAGCCCCTTGGCTTTCGCATCTTCGCCGCCATCGCGATAGCGATCGGCAAGCACACCAATGAGCCCGGCATTATCGGGCATCTTTTTGGCCAGTTCTTCAAGTTGCGCTGTTGTCTGATCGCCTTTTTTGAGTGCAGCCAGCACGCGCCCAAGCAGTTCAAAAGCCTCGCGGCCCTGTGGCCCTCGGCGAACAAACGACTGCACCTGAACAAGTGCTTCTTCAGGCTTTTTGGCTTCCAGCAGACTTGTGATCAAAAGTACCGGCAAAAGGTTATCGTCAGGGTTGTAGCTCATGCCACGGTCAAAAGCCCGAGCGGCTTCCGCCCAATTTTTCTGAGTGACGAAAATGCGGCCAAAATTGAGATAGACGTTGGCCGGATTCGCCCCAAGAATTCGATTGACTTCGTTTGAAAGCTCATTGACCGCGGCTTTGTCATCCAGCAGATCCATGACTTTTGATAGCTCGGGCAGGGCTCTGGCCGGCTGGTTTAATCGGCCTGCATACAAAAGCCCACGGGCAAAGTGGGCATAAAGTGCCGTTTTTGATTTGGCCGCCAGCTTCGGGTTGGCCAGTGTTTCATCAAGCAGTTTTTCGGCCAGTTGAAATTGCCCGCGACGCTCGTGATAGGCAATTACCAGTCGAAGCGTGCTGGAATCGTCAGGGTCGATCGTCAGCACTTTTTTGGCGTAGCCAACGCCCTGATCCATCTTGCCAAGGGCCAGATTCAGTCGGCTCAGACGCCTGAGCACAGCCGCATTATCAGGATCAATCTTGATGCAGTCTTCAAGCAGAGTCACAGCCTCATTCCACTCACGGCGCGACTCATGAGCACGTGCCGCAGCGAAAAGCTCGGTCACCTCAAGCTCTTTTTTCTGATCCAGCGTACCTGGTCGGGCCGGAACAAATATCGCAGGGAGATCATCAAGAATGAGCCCCTTCGGTTCAACTTTAGGCTCGACAGGTTTACTTTCCTGCGATATGGCGGCAGAGGTGATGAAAAATCCGCTAAGGATAGATGCGGCGAGAAATGCTGGCCTGACTGACATGAGGCACGCTCCGGACGAGGCTGGATGTGTTGATGCTCTGATCCAGATTGAATGTTCTCGATATCTTAAAAAAAAACTGATTTTGAGACAATCCAAAGCCTTTGGCCCAATCCGTGATTCCGATGTAAAAGATGACTTAATCATTGCATTCTCAAGTGGTTGTGATTCTTTAGCGGCTGTAGCCCAGGCCCAAACTGTTAATCTGTATGAACTCATTGTTGATAG
>JBILGL010000099.1:0-10290 GCA_044351075.1 Isosphaeraceae bacterium
GCATTCGCAGGCGATGGTGATTGTTTATACGGCCAGGGGGTCAAACAGGCGATCGATTGGCGAGATTGTGACAATCTGGAAGTCGCCGGTGATGACAACCGAAGCCAATGTTGAAAAAAAGATTCCGGTTGATACCAAAATACCACTTCAGCCAGGCGATTACGTGATCGACGTAGTGGTGTGCGACACCGACGAACCGATCAGCCAGTCGAAGCTGATGGAATATCACCCTGAGCCCGAGAAATTCCCGGGTATGATGATCAACCTGCGGCAATATCTGGTGACGGTGGAATAACGGCTTGGATTCAATCGCTGAACCGTTTCAAAGCCGCATTGACTTGGCGATGATATTGAGCTGAATGTCGTTTGTGCCGGAATAGAGCAGGCTGCCGATGGAGTCGCGAAGGTCTTTTTCGACCAGATTTTCGCTGATAAACCCACGGGCCCCGAACGTGCGAACGGCGTCCAGCGAATTTTGCACAAAGCATTCACTGACGTGGTATTTCGCCATGGCTGATTCGATGGTCGCATCCTTGCCCTGAGCCTTGAGCCAACCGATTTTATAGACCATGGGGCGGCAGGTTTCGAGGCGAATTTTCATCAGGGCCAGTCGATTGGAAACGGACTGAAACCGGCTGATCTGCTGGCCGAACTGGTTTCGCCTGCGTGCATATTCACAGCAGCGTTCAAGCTGGCGACGCATGGTGCCGAGTGTGGCGGCCAGAATGGCGCCTCGCTCCCATTCCATGGAACAATTAAAAACTTCTGCCCCCCGGCCTTCACGGCCAAGCAGGGCATCTGCCCCGACTCGGCAATTCTCGAGGGCAATTTCGCCCATCGGCACTGTTTTCACGCCCATTTTGGGGATGGTGCGCACGACCCGCAGGCCGGGCGCATCGCGCGGGATGATAAAGGCAGAGATACCGAGAATGCCCTTGGTCGGGTCTGTCACGGCATAGCAGACGTAAACGTCGGCCACTGGGCCGGCGGTGATCCATGTTTTCTGGCCATTAATGACCCAGCCATCGCCGTCGCGCACGGCCGGAGAGGTCATGCTGAAAATGTCAGAGCCGGCTTCAGGCTCGCTCGCCCCATTGGCACCGATGTAGGTGCCATCGCACAGGCCCGGCAGCCATCGGCTTTTTTGTGCTTCGGTACCATAAAGCAAGATGGGGATGGTATTTGTCCAGAGCGTGGCATTCATCGCGAAGACCAGGCCGCTGTCGTAGCTGCCGTAGCCCAGCCCTTCCATGGCGGCGATTGTTTCGGGCAGGCCGAGCCCCTGACCACCAAACTCTTGGGGTACGGGCAAGCCGGTGACGCCGAAATTGGCGGCCCGTTTCCAGCCTTCACGCCAGAATTCGGCCCGAGAGTCGCGCTCGAGAATATCGTCGTTGAGATGCTCTTTAGCGAATTTATACGCGCGGTCGTGCCAGTCTTTTAATTCAGGGCTGAGTGAAAAATCCATTACCGCCGCCTCCGTGCCTGAGAAATGCATTACCCAGTTATGATAGTCAGAAATTAGCAAAAAAAGGATAAAACGTAAACAAGACATTTTTATCAATTTTTGAAAACAATGAAAGTTGGTCATGAAAAGTGGATTTTCTTGGTATATAATTAGATAATTCAATGAGTGTAAGTACTTAGGATGAGTGTAAGAACAGCTCTGGCGTGGTTGGGGCAGTTTGGTCTTAAGGTGTTGGTCAGGTAAAAGCAGGTGTTCCGTGGCGACAGGTAACCATGAATCAGCATCATTTTATCAAGAGCTTTCGGATTCAGGCTTTTTGAACGAGTCGAAGCTTACTCAGCTCAAAGAAAAGACGGTCTCTGGCGAATGGTCGCTGAAGGACCGGGAATTGGCTTCGCGCCTGGTTCATGAAAACTGGCTGACGGAGTTTCAGGCGAGGCGGATTCTCAACGGGCGAACCAGCGAGCTCGTCGTGGGCCCTTACCGGATACTTGACCGGCTTGGCTCGGGATCAATGGGCCGGGTTTTCAAGGCTGAACATAATTTGATGGGGCGAAAAGTCGCGCTGAAGGTGATTGCCCCCGAGCTGACATCCAACGAACGGGTCGTCAGACGCTTCCTGCGCGAGATGAAGCTGGTGGCCAGGCTTGATCATCCGAATGTCATTAAAGCTTATGAATCGGGGCAAGCCGGCGATCAATATTACATTGCGATGGAACTGGTGCAGGGCCTGAGCCTGGGCGACATGCTCAAGAAAGGCACGCTCGAGCCGGTTGCCGTGATCAAATATGCGGCCGATGCTGCGTTGGGGCTCGATCATGCCCACCAGCAGGGCATTCTGCACCGGGATATCAAGCCCTCAAATCTGATGCTCTGCAACGAGAAGAAGATTGTGAAAGTGCTCGACCTGGGGCTTGGGTCGGTGATGGGCAACGACCAGCAGAATCAGACACAGATCACGCAACAGAATTTTGTGCTGGGCACGATCGATTATATGTCGCCCGAACAGGCTTCCGGGAAGGAGCTTGACGGCCGCAGCGACCTCTACAGCCTCGGCTGCTGCATGTATCATCTGATGTCGGGCAGGGTGCCATTCCAGCATGATAACCCAATACATCGTCTGGCTTTGCGAATTAACGGCAAACCAACACCGATTCAGTCCTATCTGCCGAACCTGAATCCGAAAGTGATCGACGTACTGGAGAAACTGCTGGCCACGAATGCCGCTGATCGCTATCAGTCCGGGCAGGAGCTCTCTGAGGCCTTGCTGCGGCTGCTGCGCAAGAAGGGCTCACGCAGCCAGAAACAGACGGAATCGCCGTCGTCTCTGCCGGAAATCGAGCCAATTAATATCGCAACGACTTCAAACGACGAGATTCTGTTAGAACCAGAGCGAGCTGGAAACTCTGCTCGAAGCGCAAATAGTCTCATTGATGAACCGAAAGCATCAGGCAAAACTCAAAGTGCGGTGGAACTGCCCTGGCTGGCGAAGAACCCGACCCTGGCCTATGCCCTTTTTGCTGCCGGAATGATCGGCTCGTTTGTCCTTGGTTTTGTCGTTGGAAAAGCAAGCTGAGCAAGCTTTTCCAACCAGTTTCAAGGTAATTCCGTTCTCAATCCTCGGCGTCGTCGTTGCCGGTATCGCCAGGCACGATTCCTTCGGAGCTGGCACGTTCGAGAATAATCGTCTTGATCTCGT
This sequence comes from Isosphaeraceae bacterium, assembly GCA_044351075.1. GTDB lineage: Bacteria > Planctomycetota > Planctomycetia > Isosphaerales > Isosphaeraceae > QWQI01. The sequence goes on from JBILGL010000099.1 coordinate 3,168, forward strand.
TAAAGAGATCTTCGTGCGATTCCAGATATTGCTTGGCATTTTCACGCCCCTGGCCAAGCCGCTGGGCGCCATAATTAATCCATGAGCCAGATTTTTCGATAATTTTTTCGGCAATCGCGAGGTCCAGCAATTCGCCTGACTTTGAAATGCCGCGATCATACATGATGTCGAATTCGCAGACGCGAAATGGTGGAGCCACCTTGTTTTTAACGACTTTCACCTTCACGCGCGAGCCAATGACCGTGTCGCCCTCTTTCACGGGCCCGATCCGGCGCACGTCCACCCGGCAACTGGCATAAAACTTGAGGGCACGGCCACCGGGCGTGGTTTCGGGGCTGCCAAACATCACACCGATCTTTTCACGCACCTGATTAATGAAAACCAGCGTGCACTTGGAGCGAGAGACACCGCCCGTGAGCTTTCGCAGCGCCTGGCTCATCAGCCGGGCCTGCACGCCGACGAACGAGTCGCCAATTTCGCCATCAATCTCAGCCTTCGGCACGAGAGCGGCCACCGAGTCAATCACGATAATGTCAACAGCGTTTGACAAAACCAGCATTTCGGCAATCTGCAGCGCCTCTTCGGCACTCGAAGGCTGACTGACCAGCAGACTTTCAATATCAACACCCAGCCGCCGACACCAGGACGGGTCAAGAGCATGCTCGGCATCAATAAAAGCCGCCACACCGCCGGCTTTTTGAGCCTCAGCCACGGCATGAAGGGCACAAGTCGTCTTGCCCGACGATTCAGGCCCAAAAAGCTCGACAATTCTGCCTCTGGGCAAGCCCTTGCCACCAAGCGCCAAGTCAAGTGAAAGCGAGCCTGAGGAGATACCTTCGACCTCCGTCACACCCGATTCGCCCATCTTCATGATCGCGCCTGAGCCAAATGTCTTCTCAATCTGGCTCAGCGCATTGGCCAGCGCCTTCTGCTCGGCAGTCTGCGGCTGATCCGGCTTCGACTCACCTGACGATTTGCGACCCATGACAAACCCCTCCCTGCTCGGCATTTCAAGCGGTAATAAGCATCCCGCCAAACCTTGAATCCACTCACCTTCAGATAAACATGTGATCAGTATAACCGGAAGATATGATCGGACACAATACGTAATTTCTTAAAAAACGCTCGCCGAATCAAACCGATGTCATTTCATCGCCCGACTAATTTCCTGCAATCGATTGAGATCATCTGAGCAGAAAGCCTATCAAACTTAGCCTCCGGAGCTCATTAAAACGACGCATTTACTTATCGATGGCCAGAGGCCATGACTATTCATAGCCGGCTCCTCTGGAGCCGCAATGAAAACAGATGCCTCAAAAAGCGCAACTTCAATTCCAGCGATTCGGGTTGGCCTGATTCGCCTTGTGATGAATAGAACCAATCAGCCGGGGCCGACTTTTTGCACCGTTCGCTGATTTGAATCGAGAAAATCAACCAATTTTTGAGTGAGCTGGCCGCTACCGTCCATACGAGGCACTTTGTGCTGGCCGCCCAGCTTGCCCATTGATTTCATCCAGTCGCGGAACGTGTCAGGCTGGGCCTGAATCAGCTCAGGGGCCGGAATGCCCACTCCTTCCGCCCGATGCGCCTGATAGTCGGCATTGCGAGCGATCAGATCTGCATCAAGCCGATTTCTGAACTCCTCAAGGCTGGCAGGCGGTGTCACAAATTCCACGACATAACGATGATGCCCCAATGCACCGCTGAAAACCGGCCCGACGTGCCATTCGGCCACCTGGGCCCCCATGGCTTCACCCGCTGCCACAAAAGCGTTTTCAACTTCTTCGCTGATCAAGTGTTCGCCAAAGGCTGAGAGACTGTATTTGGTGCGGCCGGTGAAGGTGATGAGCGGCGGGTCGAGCGACTCAAATCGAACGGTATCGCCGATCAAATGCGACCACATGCCTGCACAGGTGCTTACGACAATCGCATAATTCACGCCCAATTGCACATTGCCAAGCCAGTGCCGCGAGGGGCGTGCGTTTCCCAGTTCATCCACCGGAATGAATTCGTAGAAAATGCCATGGTCAAACAGAAGCCGAAGGTGCGGTGTTGCTGCATCTTCAATCGCGATAAAGCCTTCAGAGCAGGGGTATGTCTCCTGCAGGCGAATCCCGGCCGGGTCGCCCAGAATCTCTTCAAATCGTTTGCGATAGGGCTCAAACTTGACGCCGCCATGCACCACCATTTCAAGAGTCGGCCAAACCTCACGCAAGTTCGACTTGCCGGTGATCTGGAAAATACGCTCGAAAAGAAACAGCAGCCAGCTCGGCACGCCACTGACAAGCGTAATTGGCTGGCGAATCGATTGTTCGGCGAAGGCCTGAAGCTTGGCTTCCCAGTCGTTCAGAAGAGCCAGACTCAGGGGCGGAAAGGTATATGGGCGAAGGGCTTCGGTGACTTCCAGAGCGGCGATGCCGGATAGATCACCCTGACGAACGCCGGGCGAAACTTCTTCGAGCGAGGTGGAGCCGCCCAGAAAGAAGAATTTACCGTTAAAGAGCCTTGAATTGGGCCGGGAGGCCAGGTGCTGGGCGACCATGGTGCGGGAAGCGACGAGATTGGATGTGACCATCTCTCGCGTGACGGGAATGTATTTGGTTGCGCCCTGCGTGGTGCCGCTCGTCAGGGCATAAAACGGCACAAGGCCTGGCCACGACAGGTTTTCAGCGCGGGGATAGACAGCCTTGAGGTATTCATCCCAAAACTGTTCATAAGTTCTGACTGGCACGGCAGATTGATAATCAGCAACGCTGCGGATGGAGCTGAATTGATGATCGACGCCAAACTTGGTTTTTCTGGCTTTTTTTGTCAGCGAGCGAATAACGGCTTTTTGCGTCTCAACGGCATTGGCACGGGCCAGCGAACCCATGCGTTGGCCGGCCCAGGCATGGAACGACTGGTTAACGACTGTACGAACGAGGCTGTTGCCCGTCACCGCATGGATCAGGCTCATCCGCTGAATCCTCGTTGAGATGCTGATAAATCAGACGGAGACGGCCGATTGCCGGGGCCCGCAGCAGTGATAAGCCCCGCCCGGTGGCAGATTTCTTGGCTCAAAGCGAAACTTCACATCCTGAAAATACTTACGATAGAGCCGGAGATAAACCCAGGGCATTTCCGTGATCTGATTGTAAGGTCCGCCGGGTTTTAAGACTTGAGCGACATTTTCAAAAAGGGCGTTTTGCAGGTCGGGCGGGAAGGAGGGCACAGGGAGGCCCGAGATGACGGCATCAACCTTCTCAAGCCCTCGTTCTGTAAGAATTTGAGGGAGGTTGCAGACATCGCCTTCAATGACTTCAACGTTTTTCACATCAGCAAAACGCTGACGCAGACGCTGGACAAAGTCAGGGTCTCGTTCAACGGCCAGAATGCGGCAGTCAGGGCGGGCTTTTTCGACGATCACCTGCGTGATCGGGCCGGTGCCAGAGCCGAGCTCAAGGAGCGTTCTGGTATTATCCCAATCAACATTCGCGACCGTTGCCAGAGAGAGCCACCTGCTGGAAGGGGCGGGGCTTGCGATTTTCGTTCCGTGTTTCAGAAACTTGCGGAAGAAGAGAGTAATGTCATTCATTTCTACTGATTACGTCTTCGTGTTCTGATTTCAATGATTCGGAGAACCATCAACACCGACCGTTCAACGGCTACAGTCTGAAATTAAGGTTTGACTGCGGAGACCGCAGCAGACTGCCTGAGCCAACGTGCCGCATCCAATTGAGACGGAACAGTGTTGAGTTTGTCACGAAGATACTTGGAAACCAACCCATTAATCAAGCGCGATTTTTCAATCTGGGGCGCGTGGCCGCATTTTGGAATCACGACCTGACGCGCCTTGATCATTCGATCGGCCGCTCGGATCGAGCCGGGCACGTCCGAAAGGACATTATCGTCAGCACCCCAGATCACCAGTGTTGGGTGCGGAACCTGTTCCAAAAGTTCAGCCACGGAATGACCCACCGTTCCGCGGAGCGTGCGAAGCACACCTTTTTTCCACTTGCGGTTTTTGAATTTTTTCTCGTAAGCCTGAATCAATTCATCATTTGCAAAATATTTTTTATAAAAAACAGAGCTCACCAGCGTGCCATAATTCGAACGGCTGACGCCTTCAATCACCGGCAAGTTTTCATCGCCATGGAAGCCCGATGGGGCCAGCAGCACGATTTTGTCAACCTTGTCCGGGTTGGCCACGGCATAAGTTAAAATCACCTGACATCCAAGACTTGATCCGACAAGATGATAGGGCGGCTTCTGCACAAAGTTGTCAAGATATTGCCCGAGCTGGTCAGCCAGATAACCGACAGTCACCTCGCCGCCGGCTTCAATATGCCGATGCAGGGCATCGCCATCATAAACCAATAACTCGGGAACTTTTACGTCAAAATGCTTCGTCCAGTTCGGGCGATTGCAGAACCAGCTCTCGGATTGTTCCGCCAGACCGTTTACCAGCACCATTGGCGGACGACGCTTATACTTGCGAAGCAGACCAAGGGAGAATAACTGGCCGACTCTTGGCTTTCTCATGGCGACGGAATGCTCCGTTTTTTCCTAAATCTTTGCAATGTTCAGAAGTTGCTCAAAGTGGGAATCAAGTGCATTACCCAAATTCTCTGAACACGTTCATCATATCATGATACGACCAGACTTGGCAAAGATACGGGCAAAATGATGCCCGAACTTTTCCTACCATTCCATTCTTACCGGCAAGGTCAAGTCTGACGACGAACTGATTCAAGCTTCAGCCCGTAGCCGAATCTGCATACTTTCAGCAAACCAATCTGTTTCTGATCTGCAAATTCATGCTGCTGAATCACATAAGCAGGCAAACCCGAATCGGAAGTTTTGAAGTTGCGCTTTTGTATCGTCGATTTGCTGAAATCCCAGGATTCGATAGGATTTTTAAATGGCCGGAGGCCATAACTATTGATAGACAGCTCCTCTGGAGCCCGAAATTACAATGCCTATTCTTATCGATGGCCGGAGGCCATAACTATTCATAGCCGGCTCCTCTGGAGCCGCAAAGAAAACAGATTCCTCAAAAAGCGCAACTTCAATGCCAGCGTTTCGCTTTAGCCTAAATCATTTTGATGTAGCCAGTTAGTGATTATTAAAGCACTTCGAACGAATGCGGACCAATGCTCATTCTTCATATAAAAGCACTTGCAAAACTTCAATTCCGAAATCGGGAGGGGCCGGAGTGAATTTGGTTGATGAGACGATTGTTCGCGGCACATCGAAACGGGCATGCCATCTTGCCTCTCACCGGTCGGTTTTGGCACTATATTAGCCATTGACGGCAAGTGATTACCGCGATTCAGCGAACAGGAAAAGAGACGATGACAAGCGAAGAAGTTGCCAAGGTGGCCCTGCTGGCCCGGCTGCGATTGACGGACGAAGAAAAAGAGAAATATGCCCAGCAACTCTCGCTGATTCTGGAATTTATCGAACAACTGGGCGAAACCGATACCGAAGGCGTTGAGCCGCTGGCCCATGGCGTGGACCGAACGAATGTCTTTCGCGAGGATAAGGCCTATCCGGCACTTGACCGCGAAAAAGCCCTGGCCAATGCCCCGAAACGATCTGCCGAAGGCTTTCTTGTGCCAGCCGTGCTTGACTGAGCAAAAGCCCGGTCGATCGACCAACCCTCATCAAATCATATTCATTCGAATCTACTGCATTAAAGAGACTTGCGATGTCCCTGACCAGCCTGACCGCAACCGAGATTGTTGCCGGCATCAAATCCGCCCGATTTTCTGCCGAAGAGGTGGCCAAAGCGTTTTTGGAACGCACTGCCAAGCTCAAAAATCTCAATATTTATGTGCATCTGGACGAGTCGGTTGTTCTGAATCAGGCACGGGCCGTCGATACGCGTCTGAAGGCGGGCGAAGACGTCGGGCCGCTGGCTGGTTTACCAGTCGCCATTAAAGACCTGATCTGCGTGGAAGGCGAGCCGACGACCTGCGGCAGCCGCATGCTTCAGGGCTTTCGGCCACCTTATAACGCCACTGTCATCGAGAAACTAAAAGCTTCCGGGGCTGTGCTTTATGGCAAGGCGAACATGGACGAATTTGCCATGGGCTCGTCCACCGAAAACAGCTGCTATGGGCCAAGCCTGAACCCCTGGGACCCCAGCCGCATTCCCGGCGGATCGTCGGGCGGATCGGCTGCCGCCGTTGCGGCGATGACTTCGCCTGTGAGCCTTGGCTCTGACACCGGCGGTTCGATTCGTCAGCCGGCCGCCCTTTGCGGGCTTGTTGGCCTGAAGCCGACCTATGGCCGCGTCAGCCGATATGGGCTGATTGCCTTTGCCAGCTCTCTTGACCAGATCGGCCCGTTTACCTGGAACGTGCCGGACATGGCGCTGCTGATGGAAGTCATCTCAGGCGGGGACCAGCGCGACGCCACGAGCATCCCTGATGCCGTGCCTGCCTATTCAGCCGAAATCGAAAAACGCCCGGAAAAGCTGCGCATTGGAGTGGTCAGGGAGTTTTTTGGCGAAGGGCTTGACCCGGAAGTGGCGGCTGCCGTACAGGAGACAATTGCCGTTTATCAGAAGATGGGGGCTGAGATCAAGGAAGTTTCGCTGCCTCATTCAAAATATGGCATCGCAGCCTATTATATTGTGGCACCGGCGGAAGCATCTTCGAATCTCGCACGCTACGATGGCACACTTTTTGGCCATCGTGCCAAGGATTATTCGCCAGCGAACGATGCTGAGAAAGACTTGCCCGCTCTGGTGCGGATGATGATGGCCACAAGGGCCGAAGGCTTCGGAGCGGAAGTCAAGCGGCGGATCATGCTGGGCACGTATGCCCTTTCCGCCGGCTATGCCGACCAATACTACAACAAGGCACTGAAAGTGCGGCGGCTGATTCGCAACGACTTCGAAAAAGCCTTTGCCGAGGTGGACTTCCTGATCGGGCCAACCACACCCACGCCAGCCTTCAAGCTGGGCGAGAAGGCGGCCAACCCGCTGGCAATGTACCTGTCTGACATTTACACGATCACGACCAATCTGGCTGGTATTCCGGGCCTGAGCATGCCCTGCGGCTTCTCCAGCGAAGGGCTGCCGATTGGTGTTCAACTCGTCGGCCCGGCCATGAGCGAAACGGCACTTCTCCAGGCC
>JBILGL010000588.1:0-3040 GCA_044351075.1 Isosphaeraceae bacterium
CACCGACCAGCCGATAACCAAATTCAATATCTTCAATGGCCGGCTTCCGATATCGCCAGTGGTCAAAACCACCCAGACTCAGAAAGACATCGCGTCTGATCCAGCCACATCCAGTCCAGAAGGTATGTGCTCGACGCAGGTTATCGACAAAGTCGCCAGTCTGGTGAACATGATGATGCAGCAGGTTTCGAAACTGGCTGACTTTCGAAGGGTCGTGCGGGCGGTCATCATACGAGCCAAAGAGTGCGGCGAGCTCAGAGTGTCGGCTGATATGCCGGATTGCGGTTTCGATGCTCTCAGGATGCACCATCACGTCGGCGTCAATGAAAAAAATCCACTCTCCCCGCGCTTCATGCACTCCCCAATTGCGACAGGAAGCCGGACCACTTTTGACTTTTTTCGATAAAAGTCGGGCACCGAAAGAGCTGGCAACCTCAGCCGTTGCGTCGGTTGAAGCATCATCAATCACAATGATTTCATGGCTCACAGGCACATGGCCCGCCAACGAGCCAAGGCATGCTGCCAGATCCACTTCGGCGTTGTGTGCGGGTATCACAATTGAAACAAATGGCGAAGAAAAATCGCACGTCGGACAGGTAAGGGTTTCGTCCATGAATTACCTCACCGGTCACAGGCAGAAAACAGAATGCGCCACCATCCATGGGGCGCCTGATTCGCTGCCGGCCCTGGCTAAAAAGTACAGGGATCCATCTCAGGTCATGGAAACACGCCTGGCAGATGCGTCACTGCAATTCACCAGCGGGCTTCGACGTGTGCTGACGAATCATACGCGAACCGGAAAAACGGTCAACGTGAATCCAACAAAGATTCATTTCGGCTGTGTCATATGAATTACAAGTCTCAACCAAGGAAGAACTTATATTCGCCCCAACACTCCCTAAATCGCCATAACCTGAGGCGTATGATTCATCTGATAAAGCATCAGATAAATGATCACGCCCGTAATGCTGATATAGCACCAGATCGGGAAAGTGATACGCGCAATGGCTTTATGACGAGCAAAATCTTTCCTGAGGGCACGCAGCACGCTGAGCAGGATCATCGGAACCATGACCACGGCAAGGATCGTATGTGAAAGCAGGATCGAGAGATAAAGCGACCGAATTGCCCCCGTGCCGGGAAAGCGAACGGTGCCGACGAAGTAGTGATAAGTCAGATAGCAGGAGAGAAATGCGCCAGAGACCGCCAGACAGCTAAGCATGGCGAAGGTATGGCCTCGCCAGCGGCCGGAACGAACGAGAAACCAGCCTGTCATCAAGATCACAAAACTGGAAAAGTTGAGTGTGGCATTGATTGCCGGCAATGAGAGTATCAGCGGATTCAGCGAGCGGCGGCGGGCCTCTGTCACCAGTTGCTTCATCTCTTCAGGCGCGTTTGAATCAAAAAAGCGAACGAGTTTTAAGTCTTTATCAATAAGAGCAATACGATCACTATGAGCGATTGCCTCAGCACCTTCTTTCTGCTGTTCCGGCGTTGTGGCGGCAACGGATAGCATGAATGAAGATTGAATCAGGTCGTAGATTTCGGATTGTCGGCCTGTTAGAAACCACCAGCGGTTCGAATCTGCGCCGAATCGCTGAGAATATTTTGAAAGAACTTCCGGTGTGTCAAACTCAGGATCAACGGAAATACTGACGATTTTGGTTGATGATCCGGCCAACTGATCTTGCAGGCTCTTGAGTGTGGCAGAGATGCGAGGGCAACTCGAAGGGCACCGCGTAAACGTGAAAGCAGCCAGCCATGGGCCACTGCGTAGATCGTCGCTTCGCACCGGGCTGCCATTTTCGCGCACCAGGATAAATGGAGCAATCTCTTTGCCAGCGAGCAGTTGGGATCCTGCTGCCTGGGCTTGTTGATTGCGACCACCTGCCCCAAAACAAACAATGGCCGACACCGTAAAGACGATGCCGACCAACACGATTCCTGCTCGATAGCCAGTCATCAGATCATTCAGACCCGGAAAGTGGTGGAACTGTGCATCAATTCAACCGCCGGAACAACAAGCATCGCTTCATCTTCCGGAACGATGAGGTCGTCCTTTGATCGATCGCGAGCAATGTCAGGCACAAGTGCCAGCACCGCAATAGCAGCCAGCACACAGGCAGGCACAATCATTGCGAAAACCCATCGGCCTTCAAATTTCACGTGCATGAAATAAAGCCCAACAAGCGTGGCCTTGATCAGTGCCAGTGTCATCAAGCCGACCACCAGCAGAGCAAAATTACTCTGCGTGATCATGGCATAGAAATATTCAGCAACAGTCAAAACAAGCAAAATCCAGAAAATCTTCATGTAATTCACATGAGGATGTTCGTGATGAGCATGATCAGCTGCATGATGGTGATCAGACATGATTCGCAATCTTCCTCAAAAGCCTGTTTATTTCAATAGTTCGGAAGTCTGCCGGCAACGGCCTCAAATCAGATAGACAACCGTGAAAAGAATGATCCAGACCAGGTCAACGAAGTGCCAGTAGAGACCAATATATTCAAGTGAAGCATAGTGGTTTGCCCCATAAGTGCCTCGCAGCGACTGCAAAAAGCAGCAGAAGATCATAAAGACACCCACGGCCACGTGCGTACCGTGAAAACCAGTCATCGTAAAGAAGCAGCTCGCGAAGAGACTGACATTCGGGCGGAAGTGCCCCGTTGCGGAAACACCAACCGGATAAAGGTGGCCGAACATCAGCTGATAATATTCGTAAACCTGAACGCCCAGGAATGTTCCGCCGATTAGCATGGTCATCAGCAAGTATTTGGTCGTTGATTTCTTATCATCACGCTGGGCCGCACCAAGGGCAAGCACCATGGTCACGGACGAACAGATCAGGATAAACGTGTTAGCGGCGGTCAGGTCGATCGAAAGCGGATTCACCGAAGAGTCATAAGGCAGCGGCCACTTATGGAAGACAACTTCTTCCGGATTCGAAATGGCTGAAATCGGCGTATTTGGAGAATACTTATCGGAATAAGCGGTCGGCGGGCTACCGGCCCGCAAAACGATGTAAGAACCGATCAGC
>JBILGL010000100.1:0-10281 GCA_044351075.1 Isosphaeraceae bacterium
GCATTGAATTAATGGGCTCCAGAGGAGCCGTCTATGAATAGTTATGGCCTCCGGCAATCTATTTAAGAATAGGCATTGAATTAATGGGCTCCAGAGGAGCCGTCTATGAATAGTTATGGCCTCCGGCAATCTATTTAAGAATAGGCATTGAATTAATGGGCTCCAGAGGAGCCGTCTATGAATAGTTATGGCCTCCGGCAATCTATTTAAGAATAGGCATTGAATTAATGGGCTCCAGAGGAGCCGTCTATGAATAGTTATGGCCTCCGGCCATTTAAAAATCCTATCGAATCCTGGGATTTCAGCAAATCGACGATACAAAAGCGCAACTTCAAAAAGCGCAAGCGAGGGAATTATTCTGAGCAATCTATCCTATTTCTTATCCCTCGCTAGCGCTTCGGGTTAGCCTTGTTTTTAGTAATGTGGACTGGCAAAATTCCCAAAGGTCGTGTCAACTCCGGTTATCTCAATGAATTGAGTTTAATCTCCTGCTTATTGTCAAACATTCGTTTCAAAAAAATGCTTCCAGTCCGATTCTATGAATTCCATCGGCATAGCTCGTTTCAACTTATCAACTTGCCGGTTGATAAACCGGAAAATTCAAGCGATAATTCTTTGGGTTGACTTCCATGTCAACATGCCTCGAAAGATTGAAGAGTTCAAGTTCTGATTTTGCCCAGAAAAACGCCTGATCGGCAGGGACGCCCCAATTGTCAGATGCGGGAAACGCCTTCGCGATGAGTGAGAAGAAAAAACGCTCTGTGCTGGTGGTCAATGGCGAAGCACTGGTCGGTTTTGACCTGGGCACCACTTATTCAAAAGCCGCCTTTATTGATTCTCACCACTTGCCCCGGCTGGTGCCGCTGGGCGGCCCTGAAGCCCGTGGCATTGATCGCTATCAAATGCCTTCAGTCGGTCTTCTGCGCTCCGATCGTCTGATCGTCGGCGACCAGTTGCCCCCGACATTTGAAGAAGACGACGTTCCGATCCGCCTGCCAAAACGATTTCTGGCAGACCCGCGCCCGCGATTTCCGGAAGATCGCCCCCGCTTCAGCGCCGCTGAAGTCTGTGCCCAGATTCTCAAGCGGCTCAAAGAACGAACCGAGACTTATCTGGGCAGGCCCGTCAAGCGCGTTGTGCTGACTATTCCGCCCTCGTTTGGTTCGCGGCAGCGTGCTGCTCTCTTGCGGGCCGCCGGTTGGGCTGATCTGGAAGTGGTTGATCTGGTTGAAGAGCCCGTCGCCGCCGCCGTTTACGACTGGATGGTCGAGAAAAAGGTGCGCCCGGGCGACAACCGCGAACCGCTGGGTGTGCAGTATGCCCAGATTCGTGCCGGGCAAAGCACCATGCTCGTTTTTGACCTGGGCGGCGGCACGCTTGATATTTCGCTGTTGCGGGCTCAGGGTATGGATGTGGAAGTGCTGGAAACCTGGGCAGGTGGCGAATTTCTGGGCGGGGCTGACTTTACGCAGGCCATCGCCGACTGGATCGCTTCGGAAATTCGTGGCCGAACGGGTTTTGACCCAGTTTTTCATTTGTCGGCCCGCGACAAAATCAATCAGGCAGCCGAGGTAATCAAGCGCGAACTGACGGAGAACCTTTCAACCACTCGAAACTGGAAAAAACGCGGCTTCAAGCTGGAAATCAATCGCCAGACCTACGCCGGTATTGTCGAATCGCTCTTGAGCCGGGCGAGCACGGCGATTGATCAGGCGGCGAAATCGGCTGAAAATCAGCTTCGCGAGCCCGTCAAGCACTTGCTGGTGGTCGGTGCCGGCAGCCGGGCCCACGGCGTTCGCGAGATGATCGACAAACTCAATCCCAAACAGGTGGGCAGCCGCGAATTCCCTGAGGACGGCTCTTTCTGGGTGGCCCTTGGTGCAGCGACCATGGCCTGGCTCAAAACTCAGGAATCGGATGAAAAGCCTGAACCAGCGGGCGAAAGCAAAAAGGCTGGGCATCGCGTTTTTCAGCTTCGGCGCAAAAACAGCCTGAATCTTGGCATCCGTGCCTGGGATTCAGACCTGAAAGATCACGTTTTTCGCGTCATTTTGAAAGCTAATGCCGCTTTACCTGCGGAAAAGACCGTGCGGTTCGGGAAAGTAAAGACGCATCAGTCGTCCATCCGCCTGAAAGTGCTGGAATCGCCGACAAATCAACTGTCAGACGCCAAATCAGTTGGCGAATTTGTAGTAGATACAGAAAAAGGTCAGGAAGATGCGCAGGAACTGAGCTATCAATCGGAAACTTCGCTGGAAAAAGACCCGGACCGGGAGGCCGAAATCAAGGTCACACTGGCCTATGACATCACCGGTCAGGTGAAAGTCAGCGTGCTCGACCGCCGCACCGCCAGAAAATCGTCGAAAGTGCTTGAGCCAGAGCCTTTTGACGTCGAAAACGCCGAATCTTCGATCGCCACCGACCCGCTCGCCCCGCCACCGGCTGCTGCCACGCAGGACGACGAAATCAAGCGATTCAAAAAGCAGCTCAAAGAGCTTTCTGACGAACTTGATCGCGTCAAAAAGGCTCGTTTGGAAGAGCTTCCACCAAAAACAGCGAAAAAAGCGGTAGCTGTTGTTGATGCAGCGAACCAACCAACCGTGCCGGAAATGGCTAGCCCCGCATCCAGCCCCGAAATGGGTTCCACCATTTTCAGTAGCAACACGAATTTACAAGCCACCCAGCCGCCCAGGCTCGCTTCTGCCCAATCTCCACCGCCGGCTGCAAAACAAAATCCGCCTATCCCCCAAATCACTCTCGATGTTGAGTCGCTCGCGCCCGAATCGGGGCCGATTCAAACCGTTTTCGACGACGATTCTGCCGTGCTTGAAGCACTCTCCGGCGCTCATGAACCGGTCATGATCTCCAAAGAGCTGATCACCAGATTCCAGCAAAAGTCGCCGGCTCATGAACCGGCCACCCCTCAGCCGCCACCACCGCCAATTCCGCTGGCCACCAGACAAAAGTCAGAGATCTCTGATCAGGAAGAGGAATTGCTAGACCTCGAAGAGGAAGAAGTTGAGCTACTTGAAGAAGAAATGCTAGAGGACATTTCGGTCGAAGAACTAGCCCCTTCCGATGAGATTCTTGTTGACGAAGGTCATTCAATTGTCGGTATAAATCTCGATCTGGGCGTCAATCTGCACCTGAAGGACGAACGCCTGCAGGGCCTGACATACGCCTTCAAGCTGGTGCTGATTGATCTCATGAAAAAACCGGAATGGCGCTGGAACGAATTTGCTGACTATTGTCAGTCAAACCACACCGCACCAAAAGTGGTTTTTGAACGGCTTAATCAATGGTCAAATCAGAAATACCAGCAATTTATCCTGCGCCGGGAAAAAGAGCAGCTGATCGTCAACCGCCAGATTTTTCAATAATGCAATCTCAGGCAAATGCAATTTTCGTTTGCATTGATCTGAATCAAAAATAAGATCGATCTGGTTTGCTGTGAATTGTATTTGCAGGGCTCAGTTAAAGTGCTATGTTTCAAAGGTTTGGCACGATCAATCATGCCCTGCATCTTCATGAATGACAATTGAAACAAAAAAGCCGGGATTTCTCCCGGCCTGTTTTTTATTGATGGAAATTCCAGCGATTGTCAGATCTTCCAGCCGTCGCGCATATCAGGCTGGATGAATTTGGCGGCATCGGGGGTGTTTGTCACCTTGCCGGTGGCTGGATCATAGTCAATCGCCTTGTTCACGCGAATGGCCACATTGCCCAGAATCATTGATTCGGTCAGGCGGCTGGAATATTCGAAGTTTGACTGAGCATGTGAAGGCTTGCCTGCACGAATGGCTTCGGCCCATTCCTTCTTCTGGTTGTCGTCGTTGCCCTTACCGCCTTCAATCCGTGGGATAAACGGCGTGGGGGCCTTATAATCCTTGAATTTCTCTTCAGGCCAAAGGGCTTGCGAAGAGCCATAATCCGAAGGCGAGTACATCTGTCCTTTAGAGCCGATCATCAGCGATCCACTATCGGATGGCTTGAAATTTGGTGGGAAAAGGCTGGCGGGCGGCAGGTTTCGCTTGCCGTCGCGGGCCCCTTCATACCAGTGCAGCTTGACCGGCGGCAAATCGCCCCGGGCCGGGAATTCATAGGTAATCACCGCCCAGGCAGGGAATGTCTCGGCATTCAGCTCGCCATGTTCGGCCGAAACACGCACGGGTAATTCCAGCTTGAGCGACTTAAAGACCAGATTGGCCGTGTGGCAAGCCATATCGCCCAGGCTGCCGGTGCCAAAATCCCACCAACCACGCCAGTCGTGGGGATGATAGACGGGGTGGTAGGGACGCACCGGTGCAGGCCCGAGGAACAGATCCCAGTGCACATGCTTCGGCACCGGGGGAGTTTCTGAGGGTCTGGCCACAATATCCGGAGCCTGTTTCCAATACTTAAATGGCCGGTTCGTCCAGACATAGACTTCCTTGACTTCGCCAATCCCGCCGGACTGCACAATTTCAGCACCCCGGCGCAGGCCACCATCAGCCGTGCCCTGATTGCCCATCTGCGTGCAGACATTCTTCTCTCTGGCAATCTGCCGCATCATCCGGGCTTCCCACACCGAATGAGTCAGCGGCTTCTGGCAATAAACATGCTTACCCATGCGCATGGCCATGATCGAGGCCGGTGCATGTGTATGGTCAGGCGTCGAGACAACCACGGCGTCAAGCTTATCGCCCAGCTTGCTCAAAAGCTCGCGATAATCCACAAATTTCGCGGCATCCTTAAATTTTTCGCCCTTGGCATTCAGGCGGTTCTCGTCAATATCACAAATGGCCAGCACATGGCCATGATTACCAGCCTGATCAATGTCTGAGCCACCCTTGCCGCCCACGCCCACACCAGCAACGGTAATGGCATCATTCGGGGCATATCCGGCATAAGCCCGCAGGCCACGCGGCCAGACGGCGAAACCGGCAACCGAAGCGCCGAAGCCCTGCACAAAGCGGCGGCGACTGGTTAGAAAATCACGCGATGACATTTGAGAAACTCCCTGACCGCAGGTGATGATTTTTGAACGTGGATTTATACAGATACATTACTCTGGCGGGGATCAGCACAATGGCCCAATGCCAGATCCATTGCAATTTGATCCGACTGGCAACGTTGTGTGACATTTATATTAACATGCATACCGCCGAATAACCAGAGTCGTCAAAATATTTTAGAGCTCTTTTCACATCAAGAAAATGACGATCTTGAATCACAATTCTGAATTTTTAAAAAAAATGATTCGCACTTTAAACACATGCTGGCGTCTCATATGAGAGAAGGAGTCTCGAATTACAATTTTCCAGCCCCGTTTGCTGTTAAACTATAGTCCTGAATCCCAATACCTGCCGGGCCTGTCCGTCAATGATTGGAAAGTCTGATGCCATGAACTATCAAGAGCTTAACGGCACATTATCAAACAGCTCTCTTGATGCAGTAAACGCAGTCGAAAGTGAAAACGAGCTGGCGTTGCTGCGGCTTATCGTTTCGACCATGCGCGAAGGTGTCTGGTTTCTTGACTCTGAAGGCATAACGACTTACGTAAATCATTCAATGGCCGCCATGCTGGGCTACAGCCTCGATGAAATGCTCGGCCGAAGCCTTTTTGAATTCATGGATGAAGAAGCACGCTCCCAGGCGATGAAATACATGGAGCGACGGCGCACCGGCATCAGTGAAATTCACGAATTTCGTTTTCGCCGTTCCGATGGTAGTGATGTCTGGACGACACTTTCCACGCGTCCATTAACGAGCAGTCATGGCCAGTTCAGTGGTACAATGGCGACCATTCAGGACATCACTCCACAGAAAAAAGTCCAGAGCGAGCTTCGCTCCAGTAAGCAGAAGCTTCGCCATCTTCTGGAACAGCTTCCGCTGATGGCCTGGTCGATCGATAACGACAACGTGGTGACATCATCCTATGGGGCCGGATTAAAAAAAATCGGTATTGAAAATAATCAGTTAGTCGGGATGACTCTGGTTGAACATCTGCAATCGTGGGACACTGAAAAATCCAGGGAAATGATGCTGGCGCACGAACGAGCGCTGGCCGGTGAATCGGTTTTCATGGTTCATCATAATTTCGGTCGGTTTATATACAATTTTATCGCTCCATTTTATCAGGAAGATCATGGGAAAATTATTGGTGCCATTGGTGTCGCGCTTGATGTGACCGAACAGGTCATGGCTCAGCAGGATCTGGAAAAAAGCGAAAATTTGCTTCGCTCCATCCTCAAAAGTGCGCCTGACGCCATTCTGACTGTCGATTCCAATGGCCGAATTATCAGCTTCAACGATTCGGCTACCGCACTTTTTGGCATTGGCGAATCACATTTCGACGGCCTTGAAATTCAAAACCTGATAGAGACCGGCGAAAAAAACACAACGTTCGACCACTTCATCGAAAAAATGCAAAGTCCCTGTTTAAATTGCCGCGCCCGGCAACAAAAAGGGCGACTTGTGCCGGTTGAAATCTCCAGCAGCCGGGTGGCCAATCTACCGCTCTGGACACTGATTATTCGCGATGTTTCAAGGTTAAGAGAATTACAGCGGCAGTTGGTAAGTATCGCTGAAGAGCAACAGCGCAAGCTGGGCAGAGAGATTCACGACGATATCGGCCAGGAAATGACAGGTGTCAATATGCTGATGGACGCCCTGCTGATTGACCTTCAATCCATCCCCGCGACAAACACCATCACAGACCTGACAAATTCCCTGAAGCAAAGGCTCCGACGCGCCCAGACTCTCATTCGCAGCACAGCCCATGGCCTGCTCGTTACCGATCTCGACTCCAAAGGTCTTTTTCAGGCACTCTCATCACTCGCCGAAAACACAGCCAAACTTCATGGCATCAAATGCAATTGGCTCCCCCCAGAACGACCTGTCAGTCTTTCGTCAGAGACTGCAACCCAGCTATTCAGAATCGCTCAGGAAGCAATATCTAATGCCCTCCGACATTCTCATGGAACTCAAATTCAAATTGAAATTCGTATCATCGAAGAAACCGGCTTGGTCGAGCTCCGTATCAGCGATAACGGCAAGGGAATCACCCAGCAAAAAACCGATGGCATGGGCCTTCGGATCATGAACTATCGCGCCGGGCTGATCGGTGGTCGCCTGACCCTTGAATCTGGCAAGGGTCTTACGATATGCTGTAAAGTTAAGGAGCCCAATTAATAATGCCCGCATCAAAAAAAGAGACGCAAACCATCAGCGTGCTGATCGTCGATGATCATCCGGCCATGCGCGAAGGCCTGGCCGCCTGTATCAATCGGCAGCCTGATATGAGCGTCTGCGGCGATGCCGGCGATGCCCGCACAGCCATGCGACTGCTGAAAAAACAGGAACCCGGTGTTGTCATACTCGATCTCTCCCTGCGCGAGAGCGATGGCCTGGACCTCCTCCGCAGTATGCTCTTCATCAAGCCGAAACTCAATGTTCTGGTATGCAGCATGCATCCGGAAACACCTTACGGCGTGCGCACCATTCAAAATGGAGCCAGGGGCTATATCAATAAACAATCAGAAACGTCTGAAATTGTTGACGCCATTCGCACCGTGGCCGCCGGCGAGACCTACATGAGCGAACTGGTTCGCGAATCGCTTCAGCCCAAAGCCTCAGGCACCAATCGCGGCACTAAAACTCGCGATGGTGTTGAACAGTTGTCAGACAGAGAACTTCAGGTCTTTCAGCATATTGGTCAGGGGCTGAATCTGGATGAAATCGCCAAGCGCATCCGCCTGAGCAGGCACACCATTGAAACTTACCGCCAACGCATCAAAAAGAAACTCAACATTAAATCCAATAATGAGCTGATCTGCATCGCCAGTAAATGGACACTCGACATGCAATAACGCCCAGCTTATCAATTCAAATTACACTTTTATAACCCATTATTGCCAAGCTACATCACAATCGTCAGTTTTACAATTCATCTTAATGCGCTGGGTATTCATCTTACCAAACCACACGATCATACGACAAAATGTTATCAATAATATATTCTATTTTTGTCGTAGGGTAGATTCATCTTGCCAAACTCATTGTTCAGTGACGTTTCGAGTGCCGTCCGTTTTATGTCATAGGTTAGCGAGTTGATTATCATTACCGAACTTCAGCTATTAATTGATCCTGTTCATCCTGGCGGAAGATCAGCCGGCGGAGGCAAATCGACAGGTGCTTCCAGTGGTGCAGCCGGTGGCGGAACACTGTAAAGCGGTTCGTCATTAATCCGGCCCAGCCTTTTAGGAGCAGTCGCGACAGGTTCAGGCTGATTTTGACTTCTGTTCGATTTCGCACTCGCCTGATAGAGCACCGTCCGTCGAATCGCCACCTGGGCAGCTTTTTCAGGTGTCGTACCTTCAGCCGCAATTTCATATTGTTTACCGGTAATATTATTGATTAAATTTGATTTCAATTTCAATTGACCATTGGCCAAAACCTGAAGCTCAATGTCCTTCAAACCCAAACTCCGCATTTTCTCAACAAGCTCCGCCCAGGTTGGCTCTTTTTCTGGCATTATTTTTTCATTTTGCGAATCAAATCCTGATCGCGTCACGGCATCGTCACGCTTCGGCTTCATTTCATTTGCATTTCCAGCCAGAGCCGAACCGACTTCAGGCACATTGGCCGCAATCTGCCTTGGTAATGATTCAGGCGCAGCCGGCGCATCAAATGGCCCTGGACGCAGAGGCGCAATTGCTGGTGTTTCAGGCTCTTGTTTTACAGGTATCTGAGCCACTGCCGAAATCTGATCCTCCGACGGCAGTTTGATTTCCAGCGGTGGCTGGGGCCGCGATGGAATTGGTGTCGGCTGATAGGCTTGATCAAGCGATGGTGGCGGCACCACCGGCGCTGGGCTTTGCGTGGCTGCCTGCGCCTGGGTCGCTGGCGTCTGGAGCAACGGCGGCGAAGCACCGCCCGCTGGTGGAGCCGTTGCCGCACCCGCCACCGGCGCTGTCGGCACGGCTCCCGGCGTGCTTGGCAGCACTTCAGGCAATTCAGCGGCAGGTGTGCCCGTAATGGAACCCAGCGAAATCACCCGGCCAACCTGCTGCTTGTGATAGATGTAATTAACAGCCGTGACAAAGTTATGCTCATTAAGCATCCCGCCACCCGCAAACGCCGCAGCACAAACTAGCATCAGGCTCATCAGCTTTTTCATGATTCCGGCTCCGCCGAAAAATCGAAAATCCATGATCAATCGATCAAACCGATCAACAGAATTATCTGCCGGCATTGAACACCCATACCGGCTTTTCGACAACCCCAGTTTGTGAACATCGGTCATCAAAACACCAAATGCCCGCTCACCAAAACCCTTTTTACTGAACAACTTTCCGCATTCCAACTTGTTTACAATTCAATGATCTCACAGAGCCACAAAGATTTATCAAGACCGTTCAACATGTTTCATTTCAGCAATCAACTTGATGAAAGTTGAAACAGGATAATAGTAAACGACAAATGTAATTATTTTCTTCGTACCTTCGTGAGAAAATGATTGAAAGCAACTTTGCCAAAGCCATGCAACGAAAAAAGGCACGGTTGCCCAGGCCTTTGTTGATCGAATTTAGAAAACTCAGCCAGCCTTATGCCAACAAGCCTTTGATCGGCTTGCCGCCATCCACGATCTTGAGCGGGCGGCCCTGAGGGCTGATATTCTCTTTGCTGGCATTAATCTTGAGCGTGTCGCAGAATGTCCGCAGCAAGTCCTGAATCGATGCCGGTGATTCAACCACTTCCGTGCCATCTTTCGAAGTGGCACCAATCACCTGACCACCCTTGATGCCACCACCCGCCACCGCCACATTAAAGGCACGCGGGTAATGGTCGCGGCCCGCATTCGGGTTCACCTTCGGTGTACGGCCAAATTCACCCATCCAGACGACAAGCGTCGTATCCAACATGTTTCGCTGCTTCAGGTCATGAATCAGCGTGGCCATGCCCATATCCACCTGAGATGAATTACGCGCCATCGTCTCTTTCAGGCCCCGGTGCATATCCCAGCCATTACTGCGCACTTCCACAAAAGTCACACCCTGCTCAACCAGTCGCCGCGCCAACAGGCAGCCCTGGCCAAACGGGTTGCGGCCATAAGCGTCGCGCACTTCCGATGCTTCGTCTTCCAGATCAAAGGCCCGCACTCGAGGCGAAAGCACCATGCCAGCCGTCTGCTTATAAAGTGCCTGATGCTCTTTCACCCGGCCTGCGCCCGACGATTTGCCGAAGCCGGCCTTTTCCAGCTTCTCAAGCACCGCCAGCCGACGATTAAAGCGGGCAGTG
>JBILGL010000101.1:0-10251 GCA_044351075.1 Isosphaeraceae bacterium
TTGATGAGAATGCAGCTTCCCGCTACACAGTTCCTTACAATCGTTTCATCGACTATTCCGATGCACAACTTGAAATCAATCTCGCCAGCCTTTCCAATCTTTTCTATTCTTCGTAATCAATGGTAACAATCGACTAGCTAAACAAAGGTTGCAGATTGGGTCGATTATGCCGCCAACAAATGAAAGGCGGCAGATCACGGCCAGATGTAGATGAGTCTTGATCAGGGGCATTCGATCATGCCCCAACGTTTGACCTGTAAATGCTTTTGATCAAACCGAATCAAGATTTTTTAGCACTTGCAGCCAGGCGTTTGTGCCGAGGCTCAATCACATCAGTGGCCAGGCCGACCCATTTCAGGCAGAGGATAACGGTATAGGTTAAGTCCACTTCCCACCAGCGGTGCCAGACAGAGGCGGAAGCCGGGTCTGCATGATGGTTGTTGTGCCAGCCTTCACCCACCGCGAAGAGGCCGACGATCCAATTATTCCGGCTATTATCGCTGGTGTTGTAATTACGATAACCCATGATATGGGAAAGCGAATTGACAGACCAGGTAATGTGCCAGTTAATCACCGTTCGCACAAGCACGCCCCAGACAAAAAGGCTTGAGCCGAATTGCAGGGCGGCTGCCTGATTGCCACCATTCCAATAGCCGATTGCATAGCCAACAGCAAAATACAAAACAGCGTGAATCGCATAGATGGCAGGCCAGATCTGAGTCTTTTCCATCAACATGTAAAATGGGTCTTCCAGCAGATCCCGGGCATATTTTTGCAGATTCGTAAGCGATCGGGTGGCTGAGTTATAAACAAAAAGCCATTCAAAATGCGACCAGAAGAAATTGACCATTGGTGAATGGGGGTCTTCCTGCTCGTCAGAATGAATATGGTGCATGCGGTGATTCGCCACCCACTTGGCGGGCGTATCCTGCAGCGAACAGGCGGCAAACATGGCGAAACCGTGTTCCAGCCACTTTGGCACTTTCAGGCTGCGATGGGCGAGCAGGCGATGATAACCGAGCGATATCCCCAACCCGTAAATTTCAATGGAAACGAGCATGACCACCACGCTTGTCCATGAAAAAAAGTAGGGCACAAACGCAAGCAGAGCAGCCAGATGGATCAATACAATCGGAACGACATAAATCCAGAGGATTCGCCCTTTTTGTGCGGTGCTTGGCAAAGGCAGGGAGGAATGGGCTGCCGGCGCCTTTTCCTTGAGAGTGGCCAGATCAGCTTGTTTATCCATAACGACGCTCATCGGCTCACCATTTCCTGGGTAAGTTTTGGGGTATTAGGGGCATGCATGCAGGAGTCCCCCAATAATCATATCCTTTTCTTTGTTCACTTTCCCAAAAATATCCTTTTTCTTCGAGAAGATTTTCGTTTCGAAGTGATTAGGCAGCTTGAGCAATTCGACAAAGAGATTCATGCGACATACCAACTCTTCTCTATTTCATCAGAAAAAATGATGCGAATGGGACTCAGTAGAAGAATTTTTCGAGACATCGAGATTTTTTACGAAACTTCGTTCATTCAGAAAACCGGATATTTCTCTCTCTTTGCTGCTTTTCGGCCGCAATTCCACGACAACAGGCTAATCCGAAGCGCAAGCCTTGAAGTTGCGATTTTGTATCGTCGATCTGCTGAAATCCCAGGATTTGATAGGATTTTTTTAAATGGCCGGAGGCCATAACTATTCATAGACGGCTCCTCTGGAGCTCAATAATACAATGCCTATTCTTATGAATGGCCGGAGGCCATAACTATTCATAGACGGCTCCTCTGGAGCCGCAAAGAAAACAGATACCTCAAAAAGCGCAACTTCAAAGAGCGCAAGCGAGGGAATTATTCTGAGCAATCTATCTTATTTCTTATCCCTCGCTAGCGTATCGTGTTAGCCTTGTTCGCCTTATTTTTAAAAATGTGGATTATTAGTAAAATTCCCAAAAGTCGTATCAACTCCGGTTTTCTCTCTGATTGGAGCTTAAATCACCCAAAAATATTCATCAACTGCTTTTTTCCGCCACCATGATCACGGGCCGGTGCGGGTATCCGATCGTTACCGTCGCTATGCTTGAAATGATGGCCTTCAGCCGCGAAACGAGCCCGCCATGCGGCACGGCATAGACGCAATAATACCGGCGGATATTACCGAAGCCACTTGCCCTTAGAGACTTATGCAGCAGTCGCCCGCTCAGGCCGCGTTCGGTGGTACCAAAAAGTTTTCGGTCATTCGCGCTTGATGGTGAATATTGATGAAACCAGTCAGGCTCAACGATCAGCACGCAGCCGCCCGGCCGAAGCGCGTGGAAACAGTTGCGAAGCACGGCTTTTTCGTCAGGGCAATGATGCAGGGCATCCATAATCAAGGCACTGTCAAAGGCACCTTCCTCAATCGGTAGCTTAGCAGATTGCATATCTCCCTGCCGAAAATCAATTGCAAGCCCATATCTGGCCGCATTTTCGCGAGCAATTTCCAGCATGTCGGCAGAAACGTCCATCGCCGTGACGTGGCACCCACGACCTGCCAGAAAAATACTGCTCCAGCCCGGCCCACACCCCAGATCAAGCACCTTTGGCCCAAATGGCCGCTGGTTGATCACCTCGCTTAAAGCGGCCCAGTAATGCAGAAAGAAATGAGAGACAAAGCCCTTGCTGAAAAGATGTTCGCGAAATTCTGGCCCGTAAATTTCAACGGCTTTTCGTACAAAATTCTGTTCGTTTTCAATCGTGCCCGCCATCTGGCTGCCTTCCCTGTTTGTGACTGGAAGATTCTGCAATTCGCGATCCATCCGCAGTCCTGATTTGCCGTAAAGCCTGTTGAGACGATATTATGACACCTGAGGCGACAAACTGACAGTCCCCCAAAAGATCCACGCAGCGAACTCAGCGGGTAACGAATCGACTATGGACGCACCAGCCACCACCGGCCCTTATTCGTCAGAAGTTTTGCCGGCCCCCGCAGGCCTCAAGGGCATTCGTAATATCGGTATCATCGCCCATATCGACGCCGGCAAGACCACCACCACGGAACGCATCCTCTACTACACCCGCACCATTCACAAGATGGGCGATGTCGATACCGGCAGCACCACTACGGATTATCTTCCCGAAGAACGCGAACGTGGCATTACCATCATCGCTGCTGCCATCACCTGCAAGTGGAAAGACTATACCGTCAACATTATTGACACCCCCGGCCACGTTGATTTCACCGCCGAAGTCGAGCGAAGCCTGCGTGTGCTTGATGGTGCCGTTGTCGTCTTCTCGGCCGTGGAAGGTGTCGAGGCACAGAGCGAAACCGTCTGGCGGCAGGCCACCAAATACAGTGTGCCGCGTATCTGCTTCATTAATAAGATGGACAGAATCGGTGCGGAATATGAACGCGTTTTCGAAGAAATTAAAGAGCGTCTTGAATCAAACCCTGTGCCTGTCGTTATGCCGATCGGTGCCGGCCCTGAAGGAAGTATGGGCGAATTTCGTGGCCTGGTCGATCTGATTCGCATGAAAGCCTTCTATTCCCACTATTCCGATATGGGCGAGAAGGTGGAGGAAGGCCCGATTCCGGAAGATGTGCAGATTGATGCCGAGCTCTGGCGTGAACGCCTTCTGAACGGCCTGAGCGAAGCCGACGAAATCTTCACCGAAGCCTACATGGCCCACCTTGAAGGTGCCGAACTTTCCGAACAGGCCATTCACGACGCCCTTCGCCGCGCTACCATTGCCGCCAAAGTGCAGCCCGTGATCTGCGGCTCCAGCTTCAAGTATGTCGGCGTGCAGCGCCTGCTCGACGCCGTTCTGCAATACCTGCCCAGCCCGCTTGATAAGCCCCCGGTCGTCGGGATTCATCCGAAAAAGGGAACTGAGTCGTTGCGTAAGCCCGACGCCGCCGAACCTTTCTGTGGCTTGGTTTTCAAAATCACCAGCGACCAGCATGGCGATTTATCGTTTGTCCGAATTTATTCCGGCAAGCTCAAAACCAGTGATCGGCCAATGAACCCCGGCCGTGATAAAAAAGAGGTCTGCTCACGCCTTTACCATATTGCAGCCGATGAGCGTGTGAAGATTGAAGAGGCTGGTGCCGGCGATATTGTCGGGGTGGTTGGCCTGAAGGAAGCCCGCACAGGCGACACCCTGTGCGATGCCTCGCACCCGATTCTGCTGGAGCAGATTGAATTTCCTGAAACCGTGATGAGCATGTCCATTGAGCCGGTGAGCTCTGCCGATAAAGGCAAGCTGGCTGAAACGCTGGCAAGTCTGGCCCGGGAAGACCCCACGTTTGTTTACAAAGTCAATGAAGAGACCGGCCAGACAATTATTTCAGGCATGGGAGAATTGCATCTGGAGATTTTGAAGAACCGGATGATCCGCGACTTCAACATGAAGGTGCATGTGGGCCGCCCACGTGTAAGCTATCGTGAAACCATTAAAAAAGCGGTGAAGAAAATCACAGGTTCGTGCCAGCGAACGGCCGGTAATCAGGAGCTTTTCGCCAAAGTGGTGATTGAAATTGAGCCTGAAGCCCAGCCCAAGGGTGCGCCCACGGTGAAATTTATCAATCGCTGCAAGCCCGGCGATATTCCCGCCGAATTTATCCCGGCCATCGAACAGACTCTTCGGGAAGAAGCCAAATCAGGCGGCAAAACGGGCTATCCACTCGTTGATTTGAAAATCACGCTTGTCGATGGCCAGTTTGATAAAGAAAATTCGACAGATGTCGCATTTCGATTTGCTGCCGTTGACGCTTTCAATAAAGCACTTGACGAAGCCGGGCCGGTGCTGCTTGAGCCGATCATGAAAATTGAGGTTGTTACGCCCGAAGAAAGCCTGGGCAACATCACCGCCGACCTCACAGCACGGCGGGCGATGATCACTGGCACCAACCAGCGCGGACGATTGCAGGTGATTGAAGCCGAGGCCCCGCTTGAGAAGATGTTTGGCTATTCCACAGCCGTCAGGTCTCTCTCTCAGGGTCGTGCAAGCTATTCCATGGAGCCGCTGCATTATGCCGCCGCCCCGGATAGTATGCTTGAAGCCATTCTGGGCAACTGATAGCAAATCCGCAAAATTTCAATTCGTGCCAGTTGCAATCATTAACGGCACGAATTGTATTTCACAATCGATCAATCAGCTGTTTTACAAGGTTGTCAGCGGCTTACCGCCGCATAACCTCAGCGGCAAGCGTTTAAAACTCCATCAATTGCAATCATCTGGCTCAGGCCATCTTCTGATGGAGCAATAAGCGAGCCTGATTCAACACTCGCCGCGAAATTGTCAACCATGCAGGCATATTGATTACGACCGTCAAAAGTCAACTGTTCGACAAGCTTGCCTTCTGCGTCAAAATGGCGGGCTATGGGCGATTCATCTGGCAGATAGGCGGCGGGCACTTCGATATAGCCTGTGGAGCCGACCAGCTCATAGAAGCAGCGGAAGGGTTGCTCGAAGCTGCAATCAATCACGCCCAGCACGCCATTATTGCATTTCAATGTTGCGCCCAGCGAAAGGTCAACACCACGGTCGCTGAAGCGTGCCCTGCCCTCAATTTCAACTGGTTCCGCACCCGCAAAAAGACGCACGGTGGAAACTCCATAGCAGCCGACATCCCAAAGCGCCCCGCCGCCACGGGCCGGGTCAAGCCGCCAGTCTGTCATATCAATGGGAAATGAAAAGCTGGAGCGCACCAGTTTCAATTCCCCAATTCGCCCCTGCTTCACGATTTCAAGCAATTGCTGTACCCGTGGCTGATGTCGCCACATGAAGGCTTCCATCAGAATTACGCCCTTTTCGCGGCAATAATTCACCATCTCCCGGGCTTCATTCGCATTCAGAGCCAGCGGTTTTTCGCACAGAATATGCTTGCCGGCATCGGCAGCAAGCTTCACAAAAGGTGCATGCTCTTCATTGGCCAGCGGAATATAAACGGCATCAATCGCAGGGTTGGCAATGGCTGATTCATAACTGCCAACATGCTGCGGGATTTGAAATTCGCGGGCCCACGCTGCAGCAGCATCCGCGCGACGGCTGGCGATGAGTTCAAGGCTGCCCGAATTGCTTTGCTGAATACCCGGAATGAGGCCTCGGCGGCTGATGCGGGCACAGCCCAGAATGGCCCATCGAAGCGTTTTCTGATGATTGACGGACATTACCGGCAAAACCTCTCTGAGACATCTTTTCTGATTGTTTAAGGCTAGGTTAATAAGCCGGTCAGTGGAAATGCAAGCCGAAAGAGTGATTCACAATAAACAACTCCGCCAAAATGAAATTCATCAACTTCACTGGACAATTTCCGCCAGATCGGTTCTAGTCGGAAAAATCCGCCTGCATTCGACTTCTTTTCGAATTGCATTGCGGCAAAATAGGCAGGTTTGACAAGAAGCGCGATCTGGAGAAAGGATGACTCCATGCCAGGCCGATTGATGTTGATTGACCTCGTATTTAGCAGGCGAATCGTACCGATTTTTTGTTGTGCAGTGGCACTTGGCCTGGTCATGTTTGGTTCGCAGGCGTTGGCACAGTCCACCAGCTCGGCAGGCACCTGGCTGGCGGGTGCAGCTTCCCTTGAGATTACTCCTCCGGCTGATTCAAAGGTCTGGCTGGCGGGCTATGCAGCGCGTAAGGAGCCTTCCAAAGGTGTCGAACAGCCAATCTACGCCAAGGCTCTGGTGATCACTCAGCCGGGCGGAGAGGCCATTGCTCTTGTCACTCTTGATCTGATCGGCATCAAGCGGCCGATTACGCGGCGGGTCTCCGATAAGGTGGAAACCCGCTATGGCATCCCTCGCAAGGGTCTTGTGCTTTTCACCTCGCACACCCACTGCGGCCCAGCGCCAAACGACAGCAACGAAAAATGGGAAATTATGGGCATTGATCCGGCCACTACCGGGCCGAATGCCGAGTTCACACTTGAGCTGGAAAACAAGATTGTCGAAGTCGTCGGCCGGGCGATGGCGGCCCGTCGGCCTGCAAGGCTCGAATATGCCGAAGGTAAGGCCGATTTCGCGATCAACCGCCGCGAGCCTACACCCCAGGGCTTCAAAATTGGCCTGAACCCGAAAGGCCCCACCGATCATTCGGTGCCGGTGCTGAAAGTCACCGATGTTGGCTCAAACAAAGCCATCGCCATGATGTTTGGCTATGCTTGCCATAATACCACGCTCGGCGCCGAACAGCTCAAGATCTGCGGCGATTACGCCGGCTTTGCTCAGGCTGAAATCGAAAAGAAAAACCCGGGCACGCTCGCCATGTTTGTAACGGGCTGCGCCGGCGACCAGAACCCCAGCCCCCGCGGCACGCTGGAACTGGCCAAAAAGCATGGTGAAACGCTTGCTTCAGCCGTCATGTCGGCCGCCGGCGGCAAGACGAAACCAGTCGGCGGCACGCTGCGAGCATCCCACAGCGAGCCGATCATTCATTTTGCCGGACCGGTTGACCGTTATTCCTATCAGGCAAGACTTTCTGAAAAAGGTGGCCCGCGCGATGCCCACGCCCGCCGCATGATTAATATTCTCGCCACTGGCAATGTCATCGACCGCTTCTACCCATATCCCATCCAGGTGCTTTCTCTGGGCGATGATCTGCTGATGGTCGCCTTGGCAGGCGAAGTGGTGGTTGACTACAGCCTGAATATCAAGGCGAAACACGCCCGGCCAAACCGCAGCGTCTGGGTCTCTGCCTACGCCAACGACGTTTTTGGCTATGTCCCTAACACCCGCATCCTGAACGAAGGCGGCTACGAAGGCGGCGAAGCTTTTTACTATTCCAACTTCCCCACCCCGCTGGCCGCCGACACGGAACGGATCATTCTGGATGAAGTGCGGCGCATGGTTGACCAACTAAACGCCCCGACATCCTCCACTTCCGCCCCGGCCAGAATTGCATCGCCAGCCGCAGCCAATTCCTCACGGATCATCGATCCCGCCGCTCCACCGGAAGCACCAGCCAGCGAAGTGCCGGCTCCGGCAAATCCAGCCGCCCCGGGCACAGCCCCGGCTCCGGCAAATCCGGGCACAGCCCCGGCCCCGGCTCCTACAACACCAGCGGTAATTCCGACACCCTGACTGGTTGATTGGCAGTCAGATCTTTGAAACAATAAGGCTGAAGCCGCTCAGATTGGGCTGCTTCAGCCTCTCTTTTTTTGCCGGTCGATCACCGCGCATCTGCCTGCCCCGATTGCGGCTCTGTCATATAGAAAAGGATCAAAAAACGCCATGTTTCCGCGACTGATGAGACGAAGCCTCTTTTTATCGATCCTTCTCGTTGGCCGATCAATCACACTGGCCCAGCCCCCTGCTCCACTCAAATTCCAGATGCAGGAGGTTGATCCACATGTCGGCAATGTCTGCTATGCCCTGACTTCAGCAGACGTGAACGGCGATGGCAAGGTCGATCTGATCGCCCTGACCGAAAATGCCATTGTTTCTTACAGTGGCCCTGACTGGAAGCCGAAGGACATCATTCGCGACCGAACGGAAAAGGATAATGTCTGCTTTCAGCCGCTTGATATCGATGGCGATGGCCGCATTGATTTCGCACTCGGCGCCGCCTGGCGACCAACCGACACCGCCACAGGCGGCACTCTCCAATGGGTGAGGCAGCCATCAAAGCCCGGCGAAGCCTGGACAATTCACTCGCTCGGCAACGAGCCAACCATGCACCGCCTTCGCTTCGGCGATGTGCTGGGCACCGGCAAGCCGCAATTGATCACCGCTCCATTACAGGGCCGCGGCACAAAAGCCCCGAAATGGAACGAAGGCAACGGTGTGCGAATCGAAGTGCGCAGCATCCCTGAAAAGCCTGATTCGCAATCCTGGCCAGTCACCATTGCCGACGACTCGCTGCACACCACACATAACCTGCAAATCGTTGATTTCGACGGCAACGGCTCAAAAGACATCCTTCTGTGTGCCTGGGAAGGTGTCTATGTATTATCGTATGATAAAGCAGCAAAAAAGTTTACGAAAACAAAAATTGGCAGCGGCAATCAGTCAACCACACCGTTTAAGGGGGCCAGTGAGGTGAAGCTTGGTCGCCTGAAGGATGGCCGTCGCTATGTGGCGACGATCGAGCCCTGGCATGGCTTTCAGGTGGTCGTATATACCGAGCCCGGCAAGCCAGCGGCCACGGCCTTGCCTGCCCCTGAGGGTGTTGCCCAGGAAAAGGAAGAGAATGGGCTCTGGACGCGCCGGGTCATCGCCCAACCGCTCACCTGGGGCCATGGTGTCTGGACGGCCGACATGGACGGCGATGGCGACGATGAACTGATCATCGGCCAGCGCGACAAAAACAAAAGCGGCTCGCCCGCCGGGCCGGGGGTTTATCTGTTTGATCCGATCGCCAATGAAAACAGTCTTGTGTTTCATCGACAGGTAATCGACGATGGCGGTGTGGCTGTGGAAGATGTGATTATGGAAGACTTTAACGGCGATGGCCGTCCTGATATCGCCGCCGGCGGCCGCGCCACCCATAATGTCCGCATCTATTGGAATCAGGGAAGATAAGTCGCGTAACGGTAAAACCTGTTTTTGGATGCATCCCGGGCTGTGAAGCATGACCGATCATCATGCTGCCACAATGTTGAGCGAGTCAATCCATTGAAAAACCCTGCCGAAGAAACGATTGCCCTGTTCGCCAATCGCAGTGACCGTACCGTCACACGACTCACAATGGCATTTGCCCTTGGCGGGGCAATCATGGACATCATCGCCCACACAATTTCTGCGCTTTTGGCAAATGGCTCAAGTATTTCCATGTTGTGGGGGATGTGGATACCACTCTGCTTCATAACCATCCCACCAATTCATTATCTCTGTCGTCGTGTTCAGGATTTACAGACGAGACTCACCTTGCTTGAATCACAATTGGCCGACCGGCAGACGACCTGAATCAGAAAACCGGAATGGCTCTTGAACACGGCATTCCAGGCCAACCTCACGCGGAAGTTTTTTTGAATCAATCTGTTTCTATATGTAGCTCTGGCGAAGCGATTTATTAATAGGTATGGCCTCCCGCCAAAAGATCCAAAAACATACTAAACTCCGTTCATTCAGAATACCGAATATTTCTTTCTCTTTGCTGCTTTTTGGCCGCAATTCCACGTCAGCAGGCTAACCCGAAGCGCAAGCGAGGGAATTATTCTGAGTAATCTATCTGATTTCTTATCCCTCGCTAGCGCTTCGGGTTAGCCTTGTTTTTAGTAATGTGGACTGGGAAAATTCCCAAGGGTCGTGCCAACTCCGGTTTTCAATC